>NZ_JACVVH010000062.1:0-25963 GCF_016647865.1 Pseudomonas sp. S60
ACGTAGGAGCGAGCGCAGCTCGCGATGCGCCGCGCGGGCGGCGCTCGGTCTAACAGGCGCAGAGCGTGTTGTGGCGAACACCTAACGGCCATGATGCACCCTCGAACCGGTGCCTTGCCTGAAGAAGGCGGTGGGGCTGATAGTGCTCACCTTCGGAACATTCCTACACCAGCCAGGCTGGCGATATCCTCCCCCGGAACTTATTCTCCACCACCGGTTCCTAACCCGTTCAACAAGGCCTGACCAGCGGCGTCCGGTGCTTCGGTGGTTTGCAAGTCGAGTAGTCCCCCCGACCCATGTATACTGCGGCATCTAACTGAATGCGCGCGGCTGGAAGCGCCGCGTCACGCCCAATAATCAAACATGCCCGCACGGCACTATCGGAGTTGGTTAAGTCGCATGAAAGCAATCGTTACTGGGATCACTGGTCAAGACGGCGCCTACCTGGCGGAACTGCTGCTGGAGAAGGGCTATACGGTGTACGGCACCTACCGTCGCACCAGCTCGGTTAACTTCTGGCGCATCGAGGAGTTGGGCATCCACACCAACCCTAACCTGCACCTGGTCGAGTACGACCTCACCGACCTGTCGGCCAGCATCCGCCTGCTGCAAACCACCGAAGCCACCGAGGTCTACAACCTCGCTGCGCAAAGCTTCGTAGGTGTGTCCTTCGAACAGCCGCTGACCACTGCCGAAATCACCGGCCTGGGCGCGGTCAACCTGCTGGAAGCCATCCGCATCGTCAACCCGAAGGTACGCTTCTACCAGGCCTCCACTTCGGAAATGTTCGGCAAGGTGCAAGAAATTCCGCAAGTCGAAACCACCCCGTTCTACCCGCGTAGCCCCTACGGTGTGGCCAAGCTGTACGCCCACTGGATGACCATCAACTACCGCGAGTCGTACAACATCTTTGCCACCAGCGGCATCCTGTTCAACCACGAGTCGCCCCTGCGTGGCCGTGAGTTCGTGACCCGCAAGATCACCGACTCGGTCTCCAAGATCAAACTGGGCCTGCTGGACAAGCTGGAGCTGGGCAACCTGGACGCCAAGCGCGACTGGGGCTTTGCCAAAGAGTACGTCGAAGGCATGTGGCGCATGCTGCAGGCTGACGAGCCAGACACCTTCGTACTGGCTACCAACCGCACCGAAACCGTACGTGATTTTGTCACCATGGCCTTCAAGGCAGCTGGCATCGAGATCAACTGGGCCGGTAAGGACGAAGCAGAGCAGGGCACCTGCGCAGCCACTGGCAAGGTGCTGGTAGTGATCAACCCGAAATTCTACCGCCCGGCCGAAGTCGAGCTGCTGATCGGCAACCCAGCCAAAGCGAAAGAAGTACTGGGCTGGGAGCCTAAAACCAGCCTGGAAGAGCTGTGCCGCATGATGGTCGAAGCCGACCTGCGTCGTAACGAAAAAGGGTTCTCGTTCTGATGCAAATGGCCAGCAAGCGCGCGCTAATCACCGGGGTATACGGGTTTACGGGCCGCTATATGGCGGCCGAACTGCGGGCCCATGGTTATGAAGTGATCGGTACCGGGAGCCAGCCACTGGCTGAGCCCGGCTACCACCAGGTTGATCTTACTGATGGGCCTGGCTTGCACGCGTTGCTGGCCGAAGTGCAGCCAGATGTGATTGTGCATCTGGCTGCCATTGCGTTTGTCGGGCACGGCGCTGCCGATGCTTTCTATCAGGTGAACCTGATCGGCACGCGCAACCTGCTCGAAGCCATTGCGGCCTGTGGCAAGGCCCCTGAGTGTGTGCTGGTCGCCAGCAGCGCCAATGTTTATGGCAATGTTTCCGAAGGGATGCTGGACGAGCAGACGCCACCTGCGCCTGCCAACGACTACGCCGTCAGCAAGCTGGCGATGGAGTACATGGCACGGCTATGGTGCGACCGGCTGCCTATCGTTATCACGCGTCCGTTCAACTATACCGGGGTAGGCCAGGCTGAAAACTTCCTGCTGCCCAAGATCGTTTCGCACTTCCAGCGCAAGGCAAGCACCATCGAGCTGGGCAATCTGGATGTGTGGCGCGATTTCAGCGATGTGCGTGCGGTGGTGCGGGCTTATCGCGGCCTGATCGAAGCGCGTGCTGTCGGCCAGACGGTGAACGTAAGCTCAGGCATTACCCATTCGCTGCGCGAAGTGGTCGCCAAGTGCGAAACCATTACCGGCCATACGCTGGATGTGCAGGTAAACCCTGCGTTCGTGCGCGCCAACGAAGTAAAAACCCTGTGCGGCGACAACAGCCGCCTGCGCGCACTGGTGCCTGGCTGGGAAACGCCTGCGCTGGATGAAACGCTGGGTTGGATGCTTGCTGGTAAATGAAGGTCATTCTTTCCGTTGAGCCTGTACGCTTCCCACTGACCGGCATTGGCCGCTACACCTTTGAGCTGGCCAGCCGGTTGCAACACAGCAGTGGCATCAGCCAACTGCGCCTGTTTGCCGGGCGCAGGTTTCTGGCCGAGTTGCCCAAACCGGCTCAGCAATCGGACGCGGTGCACGGGCTCAAGCGCTTCGTGCAGAAAAACGCCCTGGCTGTGGAAGCCTATCGGCGCCTGATGCCCTACCTGCGGCAACGGGCACTGCGCGGGCATGATGACTTCCTCTACCACAGCCCCAACTACTACCTGCCGAAATTTGCCGGCCGCAGCGTGGCCACCTTCCACGACCTGTCGCCGTTCACCTGGGCGCATTGCCACACTCCCCAGCTGGCGCGCTACCTGCAAAAAGAGCTCACGCTCACGCTGGACCGCGCCGATGCGCTCATCACCGACTCGGCCTATACCCGGCAAGAACTGGCAGATTATTTCAACTGGCCCATTGAGCGCATTCACACCGTGCCCTTGGCCAGCTCGCCCGAGTTTCACCCCCGCAGCCCTGCGCAGCTGCGGGAAGGGCTCGCCCGTCACGGCCTGGAGCCGGGCGGCTACAGCCTGTTCGTCGGCACCATCGAGCCGCGCAAGAACCTGCAGAACCTGCTGGATGCCTATGGCCGGCTGCCCCTGGCACTCCGCCGCCGCTGGCCGTTGATCATCACCGGCTACCACGGTTGGCGCAGCGAGGCCATTCATGCCCGCATCGCTGAGGCTCAGCAGCAGGGCTGGGCCCGCTACCTGGGCTTTGCCCCCAGCGAAGACCTGCCCTTGCTGTTCGCCGGCGCCAGGCTGTTCACCTTCCCCTCGCATTACGAAGGCTTTGGCTTGCCCGTGCTTGAGGCGATGAGTTCGGGTGTGCCGGTGGTGTGCTCCAACAGTTCGTCGTTGCCGGAGGTGGCCGGCCCGGCAGCGCTGATGTGCGCGCCGGATGACGTGGAAGGACTGACAGCGCTGTTGCAGCGCGGGCTGGAAGACGAAGCCTGGCGCGACGCAGCCGTGGCGCAGGGCTTGGCGCATGCCTGTGGTTTCTCCTGGGAGCGCTGCGCCCAGGGCACCCTCGAGGTTTACAAAGCGGTCAGGGCACGATGATCAAGGTTCTGCATTTTTTCAAAACGTACTACCCGGACTCCATGGGTGGCATCGAGCAGGTGATCTTCCAGATCGCCGAGGGCACCCAAGCCCATGGCATCCAGCCTGAAGTTTTGTACTTGAGTAGCCGCGGGGCTGCGCGCAAAGAACCCGTGGCCAACCACCTGACCCACCGCTCGAAGCTTGACCTGCATGTAGCCTCCACAGGCTTCTCGCTTTCAGCGTTCAAGGATTTCCGCGAGCTGGCCAGCCAGGCCGACATTGTTCACTTCCACTTCCCGTGGCCATACATGGACCTGGTGCATTTCATGGCCGGCGTGAACAAGCCGACCGTGGTCAGCTACCACTCGGACATCGTCAAGCAGAAGTGGCTGCTCAAGCTATATCAACCCCTGATGAACCGCTTTTTTGCCAGCGTGGATCGGGTTGTGGCGTCTTCACCCAATTACGCCGCCCATAGCCCGGTACTGACGCAGTTCAAGGACAAGGTGTCGATCATCCCTTATGGTCTGGACAGGTCCACCTACCCGCAGGCCAGCGTGGAAAAGCTCGCCTACTGGCGGGCACGCCTGCCACAGCGGTTCTTCCTGTTCGTTGGCGCGCTGCGCTATTACAAAGGGTTGGACTACCTGCTGGAGGCGGCGCGCATCAGCGGCCTGCCGGTGGTGATCATGGGCGGTGGCTTCCTTGAGGCTCAGCTGCGGCAACAGGCGGCGGATGCCGGCCTGGAGCAGGTGCAGTTTCTGGGTGGCCTGCCGGACGAGGACAAGGTGGCACTGCTGGAGCTGTGCTATGCCTTTACCTTCCCGTCGCACCTGCGTTCCGAGTCATTCGGCATTTCGTTGCTGGAGGCCGCCATGTACGGCAAACCGCTGGTTTCCTGCGAGATGGGCTCGGGCACTACCTTCATCAACCTGGCCGGCCAGACCGGCCTGGTAGTACCGCCGCGCGATGGCGCCGCATTGGCACAGGCCATGCAGCGGCTATGGAATGACCCTGAGATGGCGCGGGCCATGGGTGTGAAGGCGCAGCAGCGGTACGAAGAGGTCTTTACGGCATCGGCCATGGCCAGTGCGTATGCCGAGCTCTACCGCAGTTTGTTGTAGCAGCGATACACGGCCAAACAAGGCGCGCAAGCGCTTCAATGGCGCCTGGGCGAATCGAGAACGAATTTCATGGAACGACCCACAATACTCGTTACCGGTGCTAGTGGTTTTGTCGGCGGTGCCCTGTGCAGGCAACTGGCTGACAGCGAACTGGTGGCTACACGTGCGGCCCTGCGCGGTGGCGCAATGGCTCCAGTTGCGGCAATGCCGTCAGTCACTATAAAGGATCTGGACGCAGCCACAGACTGGGCAGCAGCCTTGGCTGGCATCCATGTAGTGGTACACGCCGCCGCACGCGTACACGTGATGCATGAAACTGCTACCGATAGCCTCGCCGAGTTCCGCCGGGTCAATGTGGAAGGTACGCTGAACCTGGCGCGGCAGGCTGCCGCCGCCGGTGTGCGGCGCTTCATTTTCATCAGCTCCATCAAGGTAAACGGTGAAACCAGCCAGCCAGGCAGGCCGTTGCGCGCCGATGACGAGCCCGCGCCCCAGGATGCTTACGGCGTGTCCAAGCACGAAGCCGAGCAAGGCCTACATGCGCTGGCTGTAAGCACTGGCATGGAGGTTGTGGTCATTCGCCCGGTGCTGGTGTACGGCCCCGGGGTCAAGGCCAACTTCCTCAGCATGATGCGCTGGGTGCACCGCGGTGTGCCGTTGCCATTGGGCGCGGTGCACAACCGCCGCAGCCTGGTATCGCTGGCAAACCTGGTTGACCTGATCACCACCTGTATCGAGCACCCGGCCGCAGCGGGGCAGACGTTCCTGGCCAGCGATGGCGACGATGTTTCCCTCAGCCAGCTATTGCGGGCCTTGGGCCAAGCGATGGGCCGGCCAGTAAGGCTCCTGCCGGTACCCGCCGCGCTCTTGAAAACCGCCGCGTCACTGCTGGGCCGTCGGGATCTGGCGCAGCGCTTGCTGGGCTCGCTGCAGGTGGACATCACCAAGAACCGCGAGCTGTTGGGTTGGCACCCTCCTTACACGCTGCAGCAAGGCCTGACCCTGGCTGCCCGACCTTTTCTGGAAGCTCACCACCGATGATTTGGCTGATTGTGATTGCAGGCCTGGCAGCCTGGCTGATGACGGGTGCGCTGCGGCGCTATGCATTGGCTCGCAGCCTGCTGGACGTGCCCAATGCACGTAGCTCGCATACGCTGCCGACGCCGCGCGGTGGCGGCCTGGCGTTCGTCGTTGCGTTTTTGGTGGGTGCACTAGGGCTTGCGCTTTGGGGGGCAGTAGACCCGTCAGCACTGACGGCTGTGCTGGGGGCGGGCGGTTTGGTGGCCGTCATCGGCTTTATGGACGACCACGGGCATATCGCTGCACGCTGGCGCCTGCTGGGCCATTTCGCCGCTGCCGCCTGGGGCCTGGCCTGGATGGGGGGCATGCCACCCATTAATATCTTCGGGTGGCCGTTGCACGCGCTCTGGCTGAGCGTACCGCTGGGCCTGCTGTACCTGGTCTGGCTGCTCAACCTCTACAACTTCATGGACGGTATCGACGGCATTGCCAGTATCGAAGCCATCTGCGTGTGCCTGGGCGGTACGCTGCTGTTCTGGCTGGTGGGCGCGCCCGGTGCGGCCTGGCTACCGCTGCTGCTGGCGGCCACAGTAACTGGCTTCCTGATCTGGAACTTCCCCCCGGCGCGCATTTTCATGGGCGACGCCGGCAGCGGTTTCCTGGGCATGGCACTCGGTTTGCTGGCGTTACTGGCAGGTTGGATAGACCCGCTACTATTCTGGGGGTGGTTAATACTTTTGGGCGTGTTTGTGGTGGATGCCACGTTCACCCTGGGCCGTCGACTGCTGCGTGGCGAGAAGGTCTACGAAGCGCACCGCAGCCACGCCTACCAGTATGCCGCGCGGCGTCATGGCCGCCATCGCCCCGTAAGCCTGGCGGTGGCTGCACTCAACCTCGGCTGGCTGCTGCCGGTGGCTGTGGTGGTCGTGGTATTCAAACTCGAGGGTGCGTGGGGAACCTTGGTAGCCTACGCGCCTCTTATATTGTTGGCGATTGCCTACCATGCAGGGGAAAAAGAATAGGATGCTCCAGCACAGCAGGCGCTTTCAGCGTTCAACAGGGCTTTTGATCCCGCAGCCGCTAGGGTCTTCACCCGAGGTGTTCTTGCCATGAGGAAAGCCGGATGAGCAACGCGAAAAGCGACAGGCTACGCCAGTTCCTGGTCAACCTGTCTCGCCGCCAGAAGCGCCTTATCCAGGTATGCACGGATGTGGTGCTCATCTGGTTTGCCCTGTGGCTGTCATTCATCGTGCGCCTGGGCGTCGACGAAATGTACAACCCCATCGTCGAACACACCTGGCTGTTCATGGCCGCCCCCTGCGTTGCCATCCCGCTGTTCATCCGGTTTGGCATGTACCGTGCTGTCATGCGCTACTTCGGCAACGACGCCCTGGTCACCATCATCAAGGCCGTTACCCTGTCGGCGCTGATTTTGGCGGTGCTGGTGTACTGGCACAGCAACCACCAGGAAGTGGTCCCGCGCTCGATCATCTTCAACTACTGGTGGCTCAGCATGGTCATCATCGGCGGGTTGCGCCTGATCATGCGCCAGTACTTTCTGGGTGACTGGTTCACTGGTGCCCACCAGATTCCTTTTGCCAACCGTGACGATGGCATGATCAAGGTCGCCATCTACGGTGCCGGCACAGCCGGTAACCAGCTGCTGGCGGCCCTGCGCATGGGCCGGGTGATGCGGCCGGTGGCGTTCATCGACGACGACGGTGACCTGGCCAACCGGGTGATTTCCGGCCTGCAAGTGTACAAGCCCAAGCACCTGGAGCAGATGCTGAAAGAAACCGGCGCACAGGAGGTGCTGCTGGCGCTGCCATCCGCCACCCGCGCCAGGCGCCGGGAGATTTTGGCGCTGCTTGAGCCTTACCCGCTCCATGTTCGAAGCGTGCCAGCCTTCGCCGACCTGGCCACCGGGCGGGTGAAGGTGGATGACATCCAGGACGTGGACATCGCCGACCTGCTGGGCCGTGACCCTGTACCCGCCCAGGACGGCCTGCTGGAGCGCTGTGTGCACAAGCAGGTGGTGCTGGTCACCGGTGCCGGTGGCTCCATAGGCGCGGAGCTGTGCCGGCAGATCATCGGCCTTGGGCCCAAGACCCTGCTGCTGCTGGACCACGCCGAATTCAACCTGTACAGCATCCTCAGCGAGCTGGAGCAACGTATTGCCCGTGAGTCGCTGACCGTGCAACTGCTGCCCATTCTGGGCTCGGTGCGCAACCAGCAGCACCTGGCCGACGTGATGGGCACCTGGCGGGTAGACACGGTGTACCACGCCGCCGCCTACAAGCATGTGCCCATGGTTGAGCACAACATCGCCGAAGGCATCCTCAACAACGTCTACGGCACCCTGTGCACAGCCCAGGCGGCGCTGCAGACGGGGGTGGCCAACTTCGTGCTCATTTCCACCGACAAAGCCGTGCGCCCCACCAATGTGATGGGCAGCACCAAGCGGCTGTCCGAATTGATTTTGCAGGCGCTCAGCCGCGAAGCTGCCCCGGTGCTGTACGGCGACTGCAACAAGATTGCCCGGGTGAATAAAACCCGCTTCACCATGGTGCGCTTCGGCAATGTACTGGGCTCGTCGGGCTCGGTGATTCCGCTGTTCCACCAGCAGATCAAGGCCGGTGGGCCGCTGACGGTGACCCACCCCAAGATCACCCGCTACTTCATGACCATCCCCGAAGCCGCGCAATTGGTGGTGCAGGCGGGGGCCATGGGGCAGGGCGGTGATGTGTTCGTGCTGGACATGGGCGAGCCGGTACGCATTGTCGAACTGGCCGAGAAGATGATTCACCTGTCTGGCCTGAGCGTGCGCAGCCCGGCCAACCCCCAGGGGGATATATCCATCGACTTCACCGGCTTGCGCCCAGGCGAGAAGCTGTACGAAGAATTGCTGATCGGTGACGACGTAGCCCCCACCGCGCACCCGATGATCATGGTGGCCAATGAGGACTTCGTGGCGTGGGAGCTGCTGCGCGAACGCCTGACGGCGCTGCTGGCTGCCGTGGCTGAAGACGATTTCACCCGGGTGCGCCAGTTGCTGCGGGAGCTGGTAAGCGGTTATTCACCGCAGGGCGATATTGTGGACTGGGTATACCTGCAACGCCGCCAGGGGCCGGTGGACAGATAAAGACGGCGTGGGGTGTAGGACTACAAGCGCACCCCTGTCAGAGATGCGTTCGGGCCGCTGGTGAGCGGCCCGCAGACTCGCCGAAAGCTCAAACAGGCATCCGCTCCGGGTAAGAAAACCTTTATGGGTGCGTGTCTTAACTGGTAACCGTTCACCCCGCCTACAGCCTGTTTAACGCCGGGTTTCACCGCTAGGGTTGTCTGCGCAGCCGAAGGAAAAGCTGCCGCACACTGATCAACCCTAGGAGTTTCACCATGCGCAACAACGTATTGTCGTACCTGCTGCTGCCCCTGTTCGCCAGCCTGTCGTTTTCCCTCAGCGCCGCACCGGCTAGCACGCCATCGGTGCTGGAGCCGCTACAGGTGGTCGCCCAGCAGCACCCTGAAGCGCTGCCACGTCTGGACATCAACAAGGCCGACGCGGCTACGCTGCAGAAAGAACTGAACGGTATCGGCAAGGCTAAGGCAGAGGCCATCGTGGCGTACCGCGAAGCCCACGGGCCATTTACCTCGGTGGATGAGTTATTGGAAATCAAGGGCATCGGCAATGCGCTGCTGGAGCGCAACCGCGACAAAGTCACCGTGGAGTAACACCGCCCCTGTAGGAGCGAGCGCAGCTCGCGATGGGGTGCAAAGCACCCCCACCCCCGTAGCTGCGCCGCCGCCATCGCCGGGGGCGCTACGCACCCCATCGCGAGCTCTGCTAGCTCTTAGTGTGGGGGATATTTGCGAGGTTGGTTCGGGTACTTCCAATTGGCTGCACGGAATGACCTCGTCCGCCTTTTCCAATGGACATGCCGCCACATGCGCAAATACCTGTGGCAACGGTGGCGTGACCGTTGAGGTCATATGAGGCATCTGACCAGGTTAGGCGTTAAGAAACATCAACTCAGCCGGGTCAGCTTCTACGATTGCGCCTGGAAAGCAGCAGCACATCCGGTCATGCATCAGGCACTGAACAATCAGATGCTGAAACGATGCGGTCTGATCACCGCGCAAGACTTCGCCTCAGCGCAATGCTGAGCAATCCAACCGCCGGATGCGGAAAACCGCACGTCCGGTGGTGAGGGAGGGGTAGCGGGCTGGTCCCGCAACCTCCACCCGATCACTGGGTTGGAGTGCCTGGGGGCGCTTTTAGTGGCGCTTGTTCTTGGCGATTTCGATGTCGTTCATCAGTGCCTTGGCCATGCTCAGCAGGTAATCGGCTGCGCCCAGCATCTTGTGGTCATCTTCCATGTCGCCTTCGAGTACCAGATGCTTGCAGTAGCCTAGCAGCACGGAGACATGTTCATACGCATCGTCTGCCGGAACGCCGGGTTGCACGCGCAGCAGGTCCCGGGTGGGGTTGCCGGCTTCGAGGAAGGTTTCGATGCCTGCGGTGAGGATGGGGGCTTTGTCGTGGTTTTTCATGTTGGAGTTCCAGTGCGTTGGCAGAAACCACAACCTCAATCTTTCTCACGGACAAAGGTGGCAGCCATTACGCGGGGTGAGAAACCGATGCACTGAAAACCGGCCAAGCCGAAGCTTGCCCGCGAATGGCCGCCATGAACAGGAGAGCAGCAGTGCATAGCAGGTTCTCACACCCGGTCGCCAAATCGGCGACCCGGTGAAGTTATCCCTGGGGCATTTCCCCGGCTATTCAGCTGCTTCTGACCGGGGCGTAGGATAGTTCGCTTGTTGCCCAAAGTTGAAGAGGCGGGGAAACGTTTCAGGAAACTCTGACGCGTCAGCCTGCGCGCGCACCTCACGTGGCCGTGGCGCTGGTGAGGGCGGCAGAGTCAGGATTCGACGGTGATTGTGCCGTCTGCATCAATCATCAAAACCGCCATTTTCCATTCGGTGACTTCATCCACGGGTGGGGTCATCACGATTCTGTGATTGCCGAGCAAGATGCGTCCGCACAGGTGCGCCGCTGGGAAATAGCCTTTTTTTGAGTAGTTACGCACTATGACGTCGTATCGCCGCGACGTTAGTTGGTAGATATCAATCGTCTCTTTACCAGGCCCTGTGTGCACATCCCGCTGAAGTAGCGCGTAGTGCGGGGCACCCATGCTGCCTTTGTTCATGTAATTGATCTCGACAGATTGACTGGTCGCATCGGGATCGAAGGCTAGGGCGAGGTCAATGTCTTGTAACGCGGCGTCCCATTCCACCTCCACCGACATCAGTGGCGCGGTCAGGCTTTCGGTTCTGGGGGCATTGGCGCTTGCCGGGGCGCGTGTTGAAGGCAACGACTGCGCGGTAGCGGGCGTCGAAAACAGCGCAGTTTGTAGAAAGGTTTGCAGTTGGGCCGGCGTGGCTGGCGTGGCATTGCCGATGAAGCGTGCGCGGTTTTGAACTTCAGGTTCCACCGCGCTCAACATTTTTGGTTCTTCCACGGGGCCGTGGTTCACAACCAATACAGTGGCGTAGCGGCAACTGCGTGCATAATCGCTGGCGGCGGTAGCGAAGTTGTTCACATTTTGTTGGAGGTAATGCTTGCATTCAACCACCAGGTAAGTGGCGTCGTTGGGGGTGGCGGTACCTCCTTCCCGGAACACCCTGAAGTCTGGCTGAATGGCGCGCTTGCGCTTGGTGCTGGCGCCTACCAGATCGCTGCGTACCTCGCATTTGATTGCGAACTGCTTGCCGTTGTACGCGTAGGTGGCCAACGCGCTTCCACCAAAGGCGAACGACAGCACCTTTCCGCGGGTGTGGAAGGTAAGCTGGCTTGCGTGGGTTTTGGCTACGTTGAGCAGCCGTGTGCCAACCCAAACCGAATACAGCTCGTGGCGCCGTTTCCAGGTTGGCAGTTTCAGTAAGTCGAGCAATTGCTTGTAGGTTTCTTCGACCCACTGTTGCCTGGTCGGGATCAACGCAACGGCCTCATTCAGCGTCGCCAGTAGTGTGGTTTGCTCCGAAGATGCGGTGCTTGCGCGGTGTTTGATGAAGTTGATGCTATCGACGATTTCTACGTCCCAGTAATCAGTCGCGGCAGCCGCTCTGGAAATAGCTTGTTTCTCTTCCTCGCTGAAATCTTGCCAACGTCCTTCTGGCCTTATACGGCTGTAATTAGCCTCTCGTGATTCACCATAGACGCGGCACAGTTGCAGAAAGTCTGCCACCACCGTTTCCAGCGCAAGCAATGGGGCACGGAATCGTGCCGGAACAGGCGTGGCATTCACTTGGGGTGTTAGCGGAAGGCGATCGTCGCGGTCGCCCAAGCTGGGGTAGTCCAGGGTGCGGAGAATGCTGTAAATCTCACTGCGTTGTTCTTGCGACAGCGATACAAAGCGGCTAACACATACTCTACGGGTGCGCTCTTCATCTACGCGGAACTCTTCCAAGGTCTGTTTCAGATGGCTATCAGTCACTGCGTCATAGCTGAAGTCGATAGTCAGGTTGCGCTCACCCAAGGTGGCTTCAGCCATGACCAGCGTGTCGAGAATCTCGCCCATCATCGCCGCAAAACCTTTTTGGGATTCCAGCACGGCCACCAGCAAGCGTTCTACCGTTACAGTCGGTGCCGCTGCCTGTTGGTCGGCTTTCAGCAGGGATTTAACGCTAGGGTAGGCGGACGGGGTGCCGTGGGCGGGGTCTAGATGCCGGAGTACCTCCAACTCCATATCGGCATCACGTCCGGGTATTTTCTTCAGGTTCAGCTCTAGGCCTGCATCCTTAACTAGGTGGTTCCATAGCTGGCTGGGTGTGACTTTTTTTCCGCTGGGCATGGCGCATCCTTGGCGTTTGCAAATAATCAACGCCTTTAATGCCACAACTCAGCGCGATGTCAATGTGCCATTGGTCGTGATCCCCGCATTTTCGGGCATTGCCGGTAACCCAGGCGCACATTTTGAGGCGTTGTCTTGGGTTGGCGAACCCCAGGAGTGTTCACCATGCGTAATACAGCGGCGGTTGCCAAACCGGTGCCGATAATCAGCCAGCAGCTGGTGCAGCAGCCGCAGCGGCTGGACCTGAACAAGGCCGCTGCCCTGACCCGGCAAAAGGAACTGACCGGTATCGGCAAAGCCAAGGCAGAGGCCATCGTGGCGTACCGCGAAGCCCACGGGCCATTTACCTCGGAAGATGAGTTATTGGAAATCAAGGGCATCGGCAATGCGCTGCTAGAGTGCAACCGCGACAAAGTCACCGTGGAGTAACACCACACATGTAGGAGCGAGCGCAGCTCGCGATGGGGTGCAAAGCACCCCCACCCCCGTAGCTGCGCCGCCGCCATCGCCGGGGGCGCTACGCACCCCATCGCGAGCTACGCTAGCGCCTACACAAACACATACCGCTCAACGGTTCTGAGCATCCTTGGCATCCGCCTCGGCATTGCGCTCATGCACCTTGCGCAATTGCTCCTCGGTAAGGGGCAATTTCTTGGCCGTGTCGCGCAGCATCATCAGCCCGCCGACGATGGAGCCAAGGGCTACTAACAGGATCAGCCAGGCATACCAGGGCATTGTCGTTCTCCTTACGGGATGGCAGCGTAGTTACCGGTTTTGATCGGCAACGCAGTTGGTTGGTTCAATGGTACAACCGTGGCGCGCTTCACCGCTTGGCCATTTCCATCAACCGCAGCCCCCAACCCTGCACCACATCGTTTACAATGCGCGCCGTTTTCGACTTGCCAAGAGACCGTGCCCATGTCCGCCTGCCAGACGCCCCTGATCGTCGCCCTGGATTTCCCCACCCGTGAGGCCGCCCTGAAGCTGGCTGACCAGCTAGACCCCGCGCTGTGCCGGGTGAAGGTTGGCAAGGAGCTGTTCACCAGCAGCGCTTCGGGCATTGTCGAAACCCTGTGTGAAAAGGGCTTCGAAGTGTTCCTGGACCTGAAATTCCACGACATCCCCAACACCACGGCCATGGCGGTAAAAGCAGCGGCAGAAATGGGCGTGTGGATGGTGAACGTACATTGCTCGGGCGGCCTGCGCATGATGGCGGCGTGCCGTGAGGAGCTGGCCAAGCGCAGCGGCCCACAGCCGTTGCTGATCGGCGTGACCGTGCTTACGAGCATGGAGCGTGAAGACCTGGCCGGCATCGGTTTGGACGTTGACCCGCAGGAGCAGGTGCTGAGGCTGGCTGCGCTGGCGCAGAAGGCCGGCATGGACGGCCTGGTGTGCTCGGCACTGGAAGCGCCAGCACTGAAGGCGGCGCACCCAGGCCTGCAACTGGTAACCCCAGGCATTCGGCCGGCGGGCAGTGCCCAGGACGACCAGCGCCGCATCCTTACCCCGCGCCAGGCACTGGATGCAGGTTCTGACTACCTGGTAATCGGCCGCCCCATCAGCCAGGCTGCTGACCCGGCCCAGGCCCTGGCAGCGGTGGTTGCCGAAATTCGCGGCTAAGCTGCCGCGATAATAGCGGGGCTGCACAGCAGCCCCACGCATTCACACCTTCAGCACCAGCTTCCCGAAGTTTTCACCGTTGAACAGCTTCAACAGCGTCTCAGGGAAGGTTTCCAGCCCCTCCACCACGTCTTCCTTGCTCTTGACCTGCCCGCTGGCCAGCCAGCCGGCCATTTCCTGCGCCGCCTTGCCGTAATCCTTGGCATGGTCCATCACCACAAAGCCCTCCATGCGTGCACGGTTTACCAGCAGTGCCAGGTAGTTGGCCGGGCCCTTCACGGCTTCCTTGTTGTTGTACTGGCTGATGGCGCCGCAAATAACGATACGCGCCTTGAAGTTGATGCGGGTAAGCACGGCATCCAGAATCTCGCCGCCTACGTTGTCGAAGTAAACGTCCACGCCTTTGGGGCACTCGCGTTTCAGGCCTGCCAGTACGTCTTCGGCCTTGTAGTCGATTACCCCGTCGAAGCCCAGTTCGTCTTTCAGGTACTGGCACTTCTCTTTGCCGCCAGCGATGCCTACCACGTGGCAGCCTTTGATCTTGGCGATCTGGCCCACAATGCTACCCACCGCACCGGCAGCGCCAGAAATCACCACCGTGTCACCGGCCTTCGGCTGGCCCACTTCCAGCAAGGCGAAGTAGGCTGTCATACCGGTCATGCCCAGCGCGGACAGGTAGCGGGGCAGGGGTGCCAGGTTGGGGTCGATCTTGTGCAGGCCCTGAGCGTCACCGGTGAAGTAATCCTGCACACCCAAGGCCCCGCCAACATGGTCGCCGGGCTTGAAGCCCGGGTGGTTGGAGGCAATCACTTCGCCCACACCCAGGGCGCGCATTACCTGGCCCAGGGCCACCGGGGGGATGTAGGACTTGCCTTCGTTCATCCAGCCGCGCATGGCCGGGTCCAGTGACAGGTACAGGTTACGCACCAGCACCTGGCCTTCGCCGGGCTGTTCGGCGGGCACCGTTTCGTAGCCGAAGTCATCGCGGCGCACGGCGCCGACCGGGCGTTTTACGAGCAGGAAGCGGCGGTTGGTCTGGGTCATGATGGCTCCTAGAGAAGAATGAAAGGATCAGACGGCCAATTTACCTTGTTGATGAAACGCAGTGGGTAACATCACTGACAAGCATGGTGTCACAAATGCTCATGTGATGATGCTGCCCGCTCGGTCAACGGCTGACTATGCTCTGGGCTCCTTCACATCCTCACAGGAGCAGGCGATGAGCATGAGTTTTGCGGGCCAGGTGGCCCTGGTCACCGGTGGCGGCGCCGGTATTGGCCGGGCGACGGCCCTGGCATTCGCCTGCGAGGGCTTGAAAGTGGTTGTGGCTGACCTGGATGCCGTGGGCGGCGAAGCCACGGTGGCGCAAATCCGCGCCGCAGGCGGCGAGGCCCTGTTCATCGAGTGTGACGTAACCCGCGAAGGCCAGGTGCGCCAAATGCACGAACACCTGATAGCGGCCTATGGCCGGCTGGACTATGCCTTCAACAATGCCGGCATCGAGATCGAGCAGGGCCGCTTGCCCGAGGGCAGCGAAGCACAGTTCGACGCGATCATGGGGGTAAACGTGAAGGGGGTATGGCTGTGCATGAAGTACCAACTGCCACTGCTGCTGGCCCAGGGCGGCGGCGCCATCGTCAATACCGCCTCGGTGGCGGGGCTGGGGGCGGCGCCCAAAATGAGTATCTACAGTGCGTCCAAGCATGCGGTGATTGGCCTGACCAAGTCGGCAGCCATCGAGTACGCCAAAAAAGGTGTGCGGGTAAACGCCGTGTGCCCCGCCGTTATCGACACTGACATGTTCCGGCGCGCCTACGAAGCCGACCCGCGCAAGGCAGAGTTTGCCGCCGCCATGCACCCGGTGGGGCGTATTGGCAAAGTCGAAGAAATTGCCAGCGCCGTGCTGTACCTGTGCAGCGACGGGGCGGCATTCACTACGGGCCATTGCCTGACGGTGGACGGTGGAGCCACGGCGATCTGAACCTGCAGCGCTGACGATGTCGCTGACGGGCAACATTCCCGCGCCCCAGCTTTCATTCAGCATGCCAGGCGACCTCCGGCAAGCTGTTAGCGACACGTTCATAGCTATTTGACACTATTCTGACGTCAGGCCCTTGTTCCGGCGCTGACAACGTTGCCACCCTTGGCCTTCGGCATAACCTGACACACAGAAGGGGAATGGGCATGGGCGCAAGCAAGCAGGGTGTGTTGGCCAACCTGGGCATGGCCCGCAAACTCACCCTGGGGTTCGCCCTGGTGCTGTTGCTGACCCTGGCCGTGGCTGCCATTGGCATTGCTGCCCTGCACAGTGTTGGCCAGCGCTTCGACAGCCTGAGGCAGTTGGCGCAGTTCAACACCGACCTGCTGCGGCTGCGCCAGCATGAGCAGTCTTTTGCCCTTAGCTCCGACATCAAGCAGGCCGAGGCGTTGCGTGGTGGCCTCAAGGGCCTGGCCGAGCGCGCGCGCGAACAGCCGGCGCTGGCGGCAGCGGAAACCGACCTGGCGGCCTACGGCAAGGCGTTCGAGGCGTTCGTAGGTGCAGTGCAGGCCAAGGAGCTGGCGCTGGATACCGCCAGTTGGTCGGTATCGAGTGTGGCCAACAACCTCGATGTGCTGCAGTCAGGCCTGGCCGACGATGGGGTGTACACGCTCAAGCAGTCCCAAGGGCAGCAGGGTGGCGAGTTTCTGGAGCAGGCCGCCCAGGTTGCCCAGGTGTCGCGCCTGATGTTGCAGGCCATGGATGAAGCGCGGGTACGCCTGGACAAAAGCCGCAAAGGTGAGGATGACGTGAGCCAGGCGCGCATCCCGCAAACGGTCGAAGCTGCAGCCCTCGTGACCCAGCTGCAGGCGGCGGTGACCGATAGCGGTTACCAAAGCGTGCTCAACGAAGTGGCGGGGCATATCGGAAGTTTTTCGGAAAAGCTCAATGAATACACCGATCAGCTGGCGCTGGAGCAGGGCCTGAAGGGCCAGTTGCAGGCCAGTGCCGAACAGGTAACCGGCCGCGTGGACCAGGCCTACCTGGGGCAGGAGCAGGCCCTGCAGGGTGACCTGCAACGCAACGCAGTAGCGATTGCCGTGGCCACGGGGCTGGCGTTGCTGGTGGGCATTCTGGCCGCCTGGCTGATTACCCGCGCCGTGGTCGGCCCGCTCAAGCACGTGATCGCCCGCGCCCGGCGCATTGCTGACGGCGAACTGGCATTCGAGGCACCGGCCCCGCGCCGTGACGAGGTGGGGCAATTGATGCAGGCCATGCAGCAGATGGCGGCAGGGTTGTCGGGCATCGTCAGCGGGTTGCAGCAAGGTATCGAGCAACTGGCCGGCAGTGCCCAGGCGCTGTCGGCCGTGACCGAGCAGACCAACCGTGAGGTGGGCAGCCAGAAAGAAGAAACCGAACAAGTGGCCACCGCCATGCAGCAGATGACGGCGACCGTGCATGATGTGGCGCGCAACGCCGAAGAGGCCGCGCAGGCGGCCCAGGCGGCGGATGAGAAGGTGGATTCCGGGCAGCAGGTGGTGCGCCAGAGCATGCAGCGTATCGAGCAGTTGGCGGCAGCGGCAGAAACGGCCAGTGCCGGCATCGACAGCCTCAGTTCCGAAATTCACACCATCGGCGATGTGCTGGAGGTGATCAAGAGCGTGGCCGAGCAGACCAACCTGCTGGCGCTGAATGCGGCCATCGAGGCAGCCCGCGCCGGTGAGCAGGGGCGGGGCTTTGCTGTGGTGGCCGACGAGGTGCGTGCGCTGGCGCGGCGTACCCGGCAGTCCACCGAGCAGATCGAAACCCTGGTGGCCAGCTTGCGTGGCAACGCCCAGCAGTCGGTGGCCCAGATCAGGGGCAGTACCGAGCTGGTACGCCTGGCGGTGGCCGATGCGCTGCACACTGAAAGTGCCTTGGGCAGCATTGCGGCTGCGGTGTCATTGATTCAGCAGATGAACCAGCAAATAGCGGCAGCGGCAGAGGAACAGAGCTCGGTGGCTGAAGAAATCAGCCGCAGTGTCACGCAGATTCGCAGCAGCGCCGACCAGGCGGCGCTGGCCATGCAGGGCAGCGCCAGGTCGAGTGTGGAGCTGGCACAGTTGGGCACCGACCTCAAGGGCATGGTGGGCCACTTCCGGTTGTGACCCGTGTCAGCTGCGGCGGGGGTTGAGGATCACCAGTGCCAAGACCCCGGCCACGATGCCCCAGAACGCCGAGCCGATCGAGAACAGCGTCAGGCCCGACGCCGTGACCATGAAGGTGATGACCGCAGCTTCTCGTTCGCGGGCCTCGCTCATGGCCACGGTCAGCCCGTTCATGATCGAGCCGAACAGGGCTAGCGCGGCAATCGACAGCACCAGCTCTTTGGGCAGGGCGGCAAACAGCGCGGCCAGCGTTGCGCCGAATACCCCGGCGATACCATAGAACAGCCCGCACCACACCGCAGCGGTATAGCGTTTGCCAGGGTCTTCATGGGCGTGCGGGCCTGTGCAGATGGCCGCACTGATCGCCGCCAGGTTGACCCCGTGGGACCCGAACGGCGCCAGCAGCAACGAAGCAAACCCCGTGGCGGAAATCAGCGGGGAGGCCGGGGCCTGGTAGCCGTCGGCGCGGAGCACGGCCACACCCGGCATGTTCTGCGAGGTCATCGCCACGACGAACAAGGGGATGCCGATGCTGATGGTGGCGGCCAGCGAGAAGCTGGGGGTGGTCCACACCGGCTTCGCGACTTCCAGGTGGAAGCCGCTGAAGTCCAACAGGCCCAAGGTGCCGGACAACGCAGTGCCCACCACCAGCGCCGCCAGTACGCAGTAGCGCGGCGACAGGCGTTTGACCAGCAGGTAGCTGAAGAACATGCCCAGCACCAGCAAGGTACGGTGCTGCGCAGCGACGAAGATCTCACTGCCGATCTTGAACAGGATGCCGGCCAGCAGCGCCGAGGCCAGGGACGCCGGAATGCGTTTGACCAGCCGCTCGAAGCTGCCAGTCAATCCGCAGGCCAGCACCAGCAAGGCGCAGGTGATGTAGGCACCGATGGCTTCGCCGTAACTCACCCCACCCAGGCTGGTGATCAGCAGCGCTGCGCCAGGTGTAGACCAGGCCACGGTAATGGGGGTGCGGTAGCGCAGTGACAGGCCGATGCTGCACACTGCCATGCCAATCGACAGCGCCCAGATCCACGACGAGATCTGCGCGGTGGTCAACCCGGCTGCCTGGCCGGCCTGGAACATCAATACCAACGAGCTGGTATAACCGGTCAGCATGGCAATGAAGCCGGCGACAATGGCCGATGCCGAGGTATCGGCCAGGGGCCGCAGGCGGGCGGGGGTGGCATGGGGCATGAACAAAATCCTTGTCAGGGTGTAAGCAGTTTTTTCAGACTACCGCCAGCCGCGGCGAGGTTTGTCATACAGCGGCGATTGCTTTTAACCGTACAGTCGCCAACTATTGGGCGCTATTGCACAACTGCTTTGCAGGGGGAAGGGTGATGTACAAGGTGTATGGCGACTACCAGTCGGGCAACTGCTACAAGGTCAAGCTCATGTTGAGCCTGTTGGGCCGGCCCTGCGAGTGGCACCCGGTAGACATTCTCAAGGGCGAAACCGAAACCCCGGCGTTTCTGGCGATGAACCCCAACGGCAAGGTGCCGGTTCTGGAGCTGGAAGACGGCACCTACCTGTGGGAGTCCAACGCCATTCTCAACTTCCTCGCCGATGGCAGCGAGTTCTTGCCCACCGAGCCACGCCTGCGCACCCAAGTGTTGCAGTGGCAGTTTTTCGAGCAGTACAGCCATGAGCCGTACATTGCCGTGGCCAGGTTCATCCAGTTCTACCTGGGCTTGCCCGAAGCGCGGCTGGAGGAGTACCGCAAACTGCACAAAGGCGGCTACAAGGCACTGCGCGTGATGGAGCGGCAGCTGCAGATGACCCCCTACCTGGTGGGCGAGCAGTACTCCATTGCCGACGTGGCGCTGTACGCCTACACCCACGTCGCCCACCAAGGCGGCTTTGACCTGGCGGATTACCCGGCGGTACGCGCCTGGCTCGAGCGCGTCAGCAGCCACCCGCGGCATGTGCCGATGGTGGGATAAGGGGCGGCCCCAGCGTTAGCCGGCAGCGAAGCGTTCATCCAGGTAGGCGATGATGGCCTTGGATTCATACATCCAGGTCACCTTGCCATCTTGCTCGATGCGCAGGCACGGTACCTTTACCCGGCCACCGCCTTCCAGCAGCGCTTGGCGGTGCTGTGGGTCGTTCTTGGCGTCACGCAGGGCCACCGGCACATTCAGGCGGTGCAGGGTGCGGCGGGTTTTAACGCAGAACGGGCAGGCATGAAACTGGTACAGCGCCAGCCCCTTGGCCGCCTCGGCGACGCGGGCCTGGGCTGCCGGCTCGCGCTTGAGCTTGGCTGGGCGGCTGATCAAGTCTGCGAAGACGATGAGCTGGCCGAGGCCAACCCGCAGGGCTTTGACGATCATGGGGCAACTCCTGAAATGAAAAAGCCGACCTGGCATGGGTCGGCCTGGGGCTTGCAGCCAATCACTTGATCAGGCTGAGGAACTCGCTGCGGGTGGACGCGTTTTCGCGGAACTCGCCCAGCATCACCGAAGTGATCATGCTGGAGTTCTGCTTCTCTACACCGCGCATCATCATGCACATGTGCTTGGCTTCGATAACCACCGCAACGCCTGCTGCCCCGGTAACCTGCTGCACGGCCTCGGCGATCTGGCGGCTGAGGTTTTCCTGGATTTGCAGGCGGCGGGCGTACATGTCGACAATGCGCGCCACCTTGGACAGGCCCAGCACCTTGCCTTTGGGCAGGTAGGCCACGTGGGCCTTGCCAATGAAAGGCAGCATATGGTGTTCGCACATCGAGTACAGCTCGATGTCCCGGACCAGTACCATTTCGCTGTTGTCAGAGCTGAACAACGCGTTGTTGGTCACTTCTTCCAGTGTTTGTTCATAACCGCGGCAAAGATACTTCATCGCCTTTGCAGCCCGCTTGGGCGTGTCGAGCAGGCCCTCACGGGAGACGTCCTCGCCAATCTGGCTGAGGATCTCGGTGTAGTTCTGTTCCAGGGACATGGATCTACCTGTTGGAAAAATCGCAAAAACGAAGGTTACGGCGGCGAGGGCGGCGCTGCAAGCGCGGCGTTACTCGTCCCGGCCTTCGAGCATGGTTCGTTTGAGCATCACGTAGACGGCCCCGGTGCCGCCGTGGCGGGCATTGCAGGAGGCGAACCCGAGCACCTGGGGGTGCTGGCGCAGCCAGGTGTTGACGTGGCTCTTGATCATGGGGCGCTTGCCGTCCAGCCGCGCCGCTTTGCCGTGGGTCACGCGTACGCAGCGTACTTCGAGGCGTGTGGCTTCGGCGATGAAGGCCCACAGGGTTTCCCGGGCCTTTTCCACGGTCATGCCGTGCAGGTCAAGGCTGCCTTCGAACGGGATCTGCCCCAGCTTGAGTTTGCGCAACTGGGTTTCCTGCACACCGTCACGCCGCCACATCAGCTCGTCCTCGGCGCCCACGTCGATGACGAACTGGTCGGACATACCATCGATGACCAAGGCTTTGTCGCTGCGCACAGTAGCCGACTGGCGCAGGCCGGCCAGTTGCTGGCGATCGGCCTTGGGTTTGCCGACCTCGGCCCTGTCGTGCTTGATCGGCTTGACACCGCGCACTTCGGCTTTGAACAGGGAAAAATCGTCGTCTTGCATGATGCCTCCACGTGGGCCGCGTAGTTTACGCGACTGCGCAGTGCAATGCGGAGGTCAATCGTGCTTTTTCATCAGGTGTGGCGACAGGTTCAGCTCCCGCGAACGGCGCAGGCGGATGCGGCTGAGCCGCCAGAACCGCACGCCCAGCCATAACAGCAGCAACCCTGCGGCGGTCAGTACACCTGCCAGCGGTTTGTTGGCATTGAGCTCTGCCAGGGCCGGGTAATTGCCCAGCAGGCCGGCGACGCCGGCCATGGCCAGCAGCACGCCGAGCGTTGCCAGCAGGGCCGAGAGGGCAGCCCCCAGACGGGCGCCCCAGTGACGCGGTTGGCGCGGGCGCAAGCGCTTGGCGTCGATACTGCCTTTGAGCTTCATCCCGCTCTCCTCTGTGCCTGTGGGCAGTTGGACTTGCACCGACCCCGCGGGTTCCGCGCGCTCAGATCAGGCTGGCGGTGGGCGCCACGCAGGCGAAGTTGTCGGCCATCACGGCCATTTCACACTGGTGGATCTGTGCAGCCGGGATCACCCCTTCCTTGAACGCCAGGTCGCGAGTGGCCGAGGCATCTTCCACCAGGGTACAGCGGTAACCATAGTCCTTGGCCCGGCGCACGGTGGTGCTGACGCTGGAATGGCTCATGAAGCCGCACACGATCAGGTCCAGGTGGCCCAGCTCCTGCAGCGTTTCATGCAGCTTGGTGTTCTTGAACGCGTTGGGCATGCGCTTTTCAATGATGGTTTCGCCTTCCAGCGGCTCCAGCCCGGGGATGAACTGGCCGGCCGGGCCCTGCGGGTCGAAGCGGCCGCCCACGGTACCCAGGTGGCGAACATGGATGATTGGCCGGCCGCTTTTACGCGCGGCGTCGAGCAACCGGGCGATGTTGGCCACGGCCTCGTCCATGCCCGACAGCGCCAGGGGCCCGCTAAGGTACTCCTTTTGCGCATCGATGATGATCAGGCTGGCATGGCTCAGCCTGGCCGGCGGGTAATCGCGGCCAGTGAGGCGGAACATCGTGGTTGGAACGGACATCAAGGGCTCCTTGGTGTAGGGCTTTCATGGGCCTATTCTCCCCTGCCTGCGCGCCAATGGGAATGGTTGACATCGCAAGTGGCGTCGTTACTGGCCTGTGGCTACCTCGCAGGCGATCCGAGGGAACAAATCAGCGGCTTGGGCTGTTAGACTTTTGTACGGTCTGAATTAGGAGTACCCCGTGATCACATCCCGTCTGCGCACGCTGCGCGACTACATCCGTTGGGCGGTCAGCCGCTTCCACGAACATGAGCTGTTCTTCGGCCACGGGGCCGACAACGCCTGGGACGAGGCGAGGCTGCTGGTGCTGGGGGCGGTGCACCTGCCGTGGGAAGTGGCCGACAGCTACCTGGACTGCATGCTCGAAGACGCCGAGCGTGTGCAATTGCAGCACCTGCTCAAGCGCCGTATCGAAGAGCGCGTACCCACGGCGTACCTGCTGGGCGAGGCCTGGTTCTGCGGCATGGCGTTCATCGTCGACGAACGTGTGCTGGTGCCGCGCTCGCCCATCGGCGAACTGCTGGAAAACCGCCTTGAGCCGTGGCTGGCCAGCGAGCCTGCACGCATTCTGGACCTGTGCACCGGGTCCGGTTGCATCGGTATTGTGGCGGCGGACGTGTTCCCCCAGGCCGAAGTGGTACTGGGCGACCTGTCGTTCGAGGCCCTTGAAGTGGCCAACCAGAACATCGAGCGGCACGGCCTGGACGGGCGAGTGTACACGGTGCAGGGCGACGGCTTTGCCGGGCTGCCAGGGCAGCGCTTCGACCTGATCCTGTCCAACCCGCCGTACGTCGACGCCGAAGACTTCGACGACATGCCTGCCGAATACCACCACGAGCCTGAGCTTGGCCTGGCCTGCGGTGCAGACGGCCTGGACCTGGTGCGGCGCATGTTGGCCGAGGCGGCTGACCACCTCACTGAAAAAGGCTTGCTGATTGTGGAGGTGGGCAACAGCCAGGTGCATGTCGAAACCCTATACCCGGAAGTGGACTTCGCCTGGCTGGAGTTCGAGCGCGGGGGCCATGGGGTGTTCATGCTCACCGCCGAGCAGTGCCGCCAGCACCAGGCGCTGTTCGCTTCCAAGGTCTGAACCGCGTGGGGGCTGTGCCGCAGCCCCCTGTTGGCTAGCGCGTGGCGATCCAGATCAGCAGGCCTGCCTGGAACAGCGCGAACGCTACCAGGCAGGTGATGGTGAAGCGCAAGCCGCTGTCTTCGCGCTGGTACTTGGCCACGCGCTCGTCGCGTTCGCGCAACTGGGCGCTGGTTTCCTGCAGTTGCTGCTCTGCCTGTTGCAACAGTTGCGCAGCCTCCAGAATGCCCACCTGCTGAACACGCTCGCTGTTCCAGGTGGTTGGCAACTGCCCGGCAGTGGTTGCCACAGTGTGGCCCTTGAGTACCTGGCCTTCTTCGTATTCCACTTCCAGGCCCGCGCCGCGCAGGCAATGGTCACGGCGCAGGCGTGATTCCTCCTGCAGGGCGTCCTTGCTGGGCAGCTTGAATTCATCCACCTGGTAGCCGGGCCACTTGCGTTTGAGCCATTGCGCGGCCTGTGCCAGCAAAAAACGCCCTAGGCCGCGGTTCACCGGTTCCAGCTGCAAGCCGTGTTCATCCCCGATGCGCACCCGTTTTTCACGGTGGTCCACGCGAATGTCCAGGCGGTTCTGCCCTTTGTGCACCTTCTGGCCGGGCAGCTGAATGTGCATGCGCAGCAGGCTGTGTTGGGTGTCGTGGCGCTCGGCATGGCCGAACTGCACGTAGCGCAGTGGCCGTGGGCCGGTGGCCCGGTCGATGGGCAGGGCGGCCAGGCGCAGCAACTGGTAATGCTCGACGGCCAAATCCGCCCAGGGCAGGGCGGGGGTTGGCTGGGGGTCTTCGGCCGGCTCTGTGGCAGTAGGTGTTGTGGTCATCAGGGCATGTCCTTGGCTATGCCTGCTGTATCGGCAGGCATGCCGCAGACCTGAGGCCGGGCATTAGGCTGGCGGCAGGTGCTGGATGAACGTGACGATCTGCTCGCCCAGCTCCCGGGCCAGTGGCAGCTCGGGGTTCAGGTAGCTGTCGCGTTGCTGGCTCATGCTTTTGGGGCTGATGCGCAGCATGTGGTTCATGCCGTCAATCAGTACCAGCTGGGCATCGGGCTTGGCCGCCTTCAGGCGTTCGGCGTCCGCCACATCCACCTGCACATCGTTGCGCCCCTGCACGATCAGCGCCGGCACGGTGAGGCGTGCGAAGGCCTGGGCCGGGTTCTGGCGGAACAGTGTGATCAGGTAGGGCTGCACGCTGGGGCGGAACACCTGGCGCAAGGGCGCCGGCACGTCCAGGCTGGTCTGGCCGGCCTGCAGGCGGTCCAGCAGTTCGCTGCCACGGGCGAGTTGAGCGGGGGGCAGGCGTTCGGCCAATTGCTCGCGCAGTACGTCAGCCATGGGCCGGCCGCTGCCGGCCAGGCTGATCACCGCGCTGGCACCGGCCTGCTCGGCAGCAAGGCTGGCGATGAGTGCGCCTTCGCTGTGGCCGATGAGAATCAGCTGGCCGAAGCGTGGGTCGGCTTTGAGCTTGTGGCTCCAGGCCACGACATCGGCTACGTAGCGCTCCACGCTGAGGTCGCGCTCGTCTGGGGTGGCGGGTTGGCTGGCGGCCACGCCGCGTTTGTCGTAGCGCACGCTGGCGATGTGTTGGTTGGCCAGCAGCAGGGCCAGGCGCTTGAGGTTATCGACCCGGCCGGAAGCGGGGTTGTTGCCGTTACGGTCGGTGGGCCCTGAGCCCGCGATGATCAGCACCACCGGCGGTGGCGTGGCCTGCTGGGGCAGCAGCAGGCTGCCGTGCAATATGCCTTGGCCGGTATCCAGGTCGATGGGGCGCTGCAGGACGGTAGGGGTGGCGGCCTGGGCCAGGCCAGTGAACAGCAGGAACAACAGGGCGACAAGGCGCGGCATGGTGCGGGGCTACTTGGGTAGGGGGATAGCACTTTGACCTTACGCGTAGTGGAAGGTTCTGCGCGGGCCCGCCACGCCACACGCCCTGAATGTAGGAGCGAGCGCAGCTCGCGATGCGCCGCGCAGGCGGCGCTCGGTCTAATAGGCGCAAACCCTCTTGAGCCGAACACCTGGCAGCCTTCATGCAATTTCAGCCTGGGACCCTCACCGGTAGAACGCGGTTGGGTTGGGAGGTGGTCAGCGTTACA
>NZ_JACVVH010000063.1:0-24485 GCF_016647865.1 Pseudomonas sp. S60
TCAAAAAGCGGGGGACACGACAACTACCCTGACACCGGGGGGCAACAGCAAAAGCAAAAGCAAAAAGAAGGGCGTAGCGGGACGGGGTGAGATGGGACTGGAGTAGGCTGATTGAGGAGAGTTTGAGTAGGTAGCTGAACCATAAAAAAGGCCACCCGAAGGTGGCCTTAATGAACTAGAGAATGTTCGAACTTACACAGCCGCAACAGGGCGCATGTAGGAGATCGGTGCCGTACTGGCATCTTCGAACGTAACCACTTCCCAAGCATCAGTTTCAGCAATCAACTTGCGCAGCAGCTGGTTGTTCAGCGCGTGCCCGGACTTGAAGCCCTTGAACTCGCCGATCAGGCTGTTGCCCAGCAGGTAGAGGTCGCCAATGGCATCGAGGATCTTGTGCTTCACGAATTCGTCTTCGTAGCGAAGGCCGTCTTCGTTCAGTACACCTTCCTCGTCGACCACGATGGCGTTCTCGACGCTACCACCCAACGCAAGGTTGTGCTTGCGCAGGTATTCGATGTCACGCATGAAGCCGAAGGTGCGGGCGCGGCTCACTTCCTTCACGAACGACGTGCTGGAAAAGTCGACGCTGGCGCTCTGGGTCCGGTTGCGAAGCACCGGGTGATCGAAGTCGATCTCGAAGCTCACCTTGAAACCTTCGAAAGGCAGGAACGTGGCGCGCTTGTCGCCCTCTTCCACGGTTACCTCACGCAGGATGCGGATGAACTTCTTGGCTGCGTCCTGCTCTTCCAGGCCGGCAGACTGAATCAGGAATACAAAAGGTCCGGCGCTGCCATCCATGATCGGCACTTCCGAGGCGGAGAGCTCGACGTAGGCGTTATCGATGCCCAAACCCGCCATGGCGGAGAGCAAGTGCTCGACCGTATCGACCTTGACGTCACCGTTGACCAGCGTCGTCGACATGGTTGTTTCGCCGACGTTGGCCGCACGCGCAGGGATCTCGACCACTGGGTCCAGGTCGGCGCGGCGGAAGACGATGCCGGTGTCAACAGGTGCAGGCTTGAGGGTCAGGTAGACCTTCTCCCCGGAGTGCAGACCGACACCTGTGGCACGGATGGTATTCTTCAGGGTGCGTTGTTTAATCATGGCATTGGCCGCTTCAGCGCAAATTGCGAACAGGTATCAACAAAGGCTGGGGATGATAACAGACCCAACCTTTGATGAATACCAATCACCCTTATACCCCTGATAAATTTCATTAATCAGCCTGGCGACGCAGGAATGCCGGAATATCAAGGTAATCCAGGTCGTCCTGAGGGTTCAGCTTGGCGGCTGCGGCGGCACCGGCGTGGGCCTGGTTACGCATTACGGTCGGGCGCTCCAGGTCACGGTAGTTGACCGCTGGCTGCTCCTGGCGCACCGGGGCCGGGTTGGATGCCTCGTAGGCCTGCTGGGCAGTTTGCAGGGTGTTGTCGACGACCTTGACCGGCTTCTCGATACGCGCACCCAGGCCAGTGGCCACAACGGTGACGTGCAGCTCGTCGCGCATGTCCGGGTCGATCACGGTACCCACCTTGACCATGGCGTGGTCGGAGGCGAAGGCTTCGATGATGCTACCCACATCGGAGTATTCACCCAGCGACAGGTCAGGGCCTGCGGTGATGTTCACCAGGATGCCACGGGCGCCCTGCAGATTGACGTCTTCAAGCAGCGGGTTGCGGATGGCCGCCTCGGTGGCCTCGCGAGCACGGTTCGGGCCACTGGCGCAGCCGGTGCCCATCATGGCCATGCCCATCTCGCCCATCACGGTGCGCACGTCGGCAAAGTCGACGTTGATCATGCCAGGGCGCTTGATGATGTCGGAGATACCGCGCACGGCGCCAGCCAGCACGTCATCCGCCTTGGCGAAGGCAGACAGCAGGCTTGCATCCTTGCCCAGGATGGTTAGCAGCTTCTCGTTGGGGATGGTGATCAACGAGTCGACGCTTTCAGCCAGCATGCGGATGCCTTCGTCGGCGATCTGCATGCGCTTGCGGCCTTCGAACGGGAACGGACGCGTCACCACCGCAACGGTGAGGATGCCCATTTCCTTGGCCACTTCGGCAATGATCGGTGCTGCACCGGTACCGGTACCGCCGCCCATGCCAGTGGTGATGAACACCATGTTGGTGCCTTGCAGCACTTCGGCGATGCGCTCACGGTCTTCCAGCGCGGCCTGGCGACCGACTTCCGGATTGGCACCTGCACCCAGGCCCTTGGTCACGCCAGTGCCCAATTGCAGGATGGTGCGTGCACCGATGTTTTTCAGGGCTTGAGCATCGGTGTTGGCGCAGATGAATTCCACGCCTTCAATGCTGCTCTTGACCATGTGGTTGACGGCGTTGCCGCCACCACCACCTACACCGATCACCTTGATGACCGGGCTTTGCGGGACGTTGTCTACGAGCTCGAACATTTTCCCTCTCCTTACAGTTCTCTAGTTGTCGCGCCTACCACTACTGCTTTGAAACTTAGAAGTTGCCTTGAACCCACCGCTTGAAGCGCTCAAGCACCGGGGCCTTCGGTTCATCGCCATAGCTGTTGTTGCTGCTGTTGCCGGTCAAAGGCAGGTCTTCGGTCTGCTTTTGCAGGCCGTAGGTAAGCAAGCCCACACCGGTGGAATAGATCGGGTTGCGCACCACGTCGCTCAGCCCCCGAACGCTGTGCGGTACGCCCAGGCGTACCGGCATGTGGAAGATTTCTTCGGCCAGTTCAACGGCGCCTTCCATTTTTGCAGTACCGCCGGTGAGGACGATGCCCGCGGGCACCAGGTCCTCGTAGCCGCTGCGGCGCAGTTCGGCCTGGATCAGCGTGAAGAGCTCGTCGTAACGCGGCTCCACCACTTCGGCCAGGGCCTGGCGCGACAGTTCGCGCGGCGGACGGTCGCCCACGCTTGGCACCTTGATGGTTTCGCCAGCGCCGGCCAGCTTGGCCAGTGCACAGGCGTAACGGATCTTGATTTCCTCGGCGTACTGGGTGGGCGTGCGCAGGGCCATGGCAATGTCATTGGTCACCTGGTCGCCGGCAATCGGGATCACCGCCGTGTGGCGGATGGCGCCTTCGGTGAAGATGGCGATGTCGGTGGTACCCCCACCGATGTCCACCAGGCATACGCCCAGCTCTTTCTCGTCATCGGTCAGCACCGAGTAGGCCGAGGCCAGTTGCTCGAGGATGATGTCGTCGATTTCCAGGCCGCAGCGGCGCACGCACTTTTCGATGTTCTGGGCAGCGTTGACGGCGCAGGTCACCACGTGAACCTTGGCCTCCAGGCGTACGCCCGACATGCCCAGCGGCTCGCGCACACCTTCCTGGTTGTCGATCACATAGTCCTGCGGCAGGGTGTGCAGCACACGCTGGTCTGCCGGGATGGCGACGGCCTGGGCCGCATCCAGTACCCGCTCCAGGTCGGCCAGGCTGACCTCACGGTCGCGAATGGCGACGATACCGTGGGAGTTGAGGCTGCGGATGTGGTTACCGGCTACGCCAACGAATGCCGAGTGAATGCGGCAACCGGCCATCAGCTGCGCTTCTTCAACGGCACGC
The DNA here is from genome assembly GCF_016647865.1 of Pseudomonas sp. S60. Classification (NCBI taxonomy): domain Bacteria; kingdom Pseudomonadati; phylum Pseudomonadota; class Gammaproteobacteria; order Pseudomonadales; family Pseudomonadaceae; genus Pseudomonas; species Pseudomonas sp. S60. The sequence goes on from NZ_JACVVH010000063.1 coordinate 3,541, forward strand.
TGGATCGACTGCACGGTGGACTCGATGTTCACCACCACGCCTTTTTTCAGGCCCCGGGACGGATGGGTGCCGATCCCGACGATTTCCAGGGTGCCGTCCTCGCCCACCTCACCCACCAGCGCCACCACCTTGGAGGTGCCAATGTCCAGCCCGACGATCATTTTGCCGCTATGCGCGTTTGCCATGGTCCTGCCTCTCTCTAATTCTTCGCAACGGCGGGTTGGGCCGTCGTCGGTGCAATCGGTTCCCGCCAGCCAACGGCAAGCCCGTTGGCGTATCGCAGATCGATGCGGGCGATGTTGGCGATCTGCTCTTTAAGCGTCTTGTCGTAAATGGCAATGAAACGGCGCATTTTCTCTACCAGATGGTCGCGCCCCAGCAGCAACTCGATGCCTGGCCCGGCGCTGCTCGCACCCGTGGTCAGGAACCAGCTGCCCCGCTCGCGCAGCTCCAGGCGCGCGATGGAAAAGCCCAGGGGGCGCAGCATCTGGCTCAGTACCTGATACTGCTGCATGACTTGTTGCTGTGCGCGCTGCGGCCCGGCCAGCTGCGGCAGGTGCTCGTAGTTGGCCAGCTCGCGCGGGGTGAACGCCTGGCCCTGGTTGTTGAGCAAGGCTTCATCACCCCAGCGCGCTACCGGCAGTTGTTCTTCGAGGCGGATCACGACCTCGTCCGGCCATACACGGCGAACTTCGGCGTGGGCGATCCAGGGCATCTGCTCAAGCTCGGTACGCATCGCCGGCAGGTCGACGGTGAAGAAGCTGGCCGCCACGTAGGGGGCGATGCGCTGCTGCACGGACTGCTGGCTGATGTAGGTCAGGTCGCCCTGCACGTCGATCTTGGTGATGGGCCGGTCGGCATAAGGCATCAGCCGCACCGCGCCCTCGTACGCACCAAAACCTGCGGCTACCAGCAGCACCGGCCACAGCAGGCGCTTGAGGCCGCCCAGGCTAGGCCGCGGCAGGCGCGCCGATACGGGCTCGTCGGCCACCAGCCGGCTGGCACCACGCGGCACCGGCTTGCTACGGCCGGTAACGGGTTGCTGCTGACGTATCATCGCGCCTTGCATGATGGTTAACCTCGCGTCGCCATGCTGTCGGCCAGGATCGCCAGCACCAGTTGCTGGAAGTCCAGGCCGGCCGCGCGGGCCGCCATGGGCACCAGGCTATGATCAGTCATGCCGGGTGCGGTGTTGACTTCGAGCAGCCAGAACCGGCCCTGCTCGTCCTGCATCACGTCCAGCCGGCCCCAACCTTCGATGCCGATGGCATCACAAGCACGGGCGGTCAGGTCGATCAGTTCCTGTTCCTTGACACTGTCCAGCCCGCAGGGAATGCGGTACTGGGTGTCGTTGGCGATGTACTTGGCGTCGTAGTCGTAGAACACGTGCGGGGTACCCAGGGCGATTGGCGGCAGCACCTGCCCGCGCAGTACCGCAATGGTGAACTCCGGGCCGTGAATCCACTGTTCAACGAGTACCTGGGAATCGTAGTTGGCGGCGTCTTGCCAGGCGGCGACCAGTTCCTGCTCGCTGTTCACCTTGGCCATGCCGATGCTGGAGCCTTCATGGGCAGGTTTGACGATGAGCGGGAAGCCCAGTTCCGTGCTGGCACGCAAACAATCGCTTTCGCTTGCCAACACCGCATGGCGGGGCGTGGGGATGCCCAGGCTCTGCCACACCTGCTTGGTGCGCAGCTTGTCCATGGCCAGCGCCGACGCGAGGATGCCACTGCCGGTGTAAGGGATGCCCAGACACTCCAGTAAGCCCTGCATGCTGCCGTCTTCGCCGCCGCGGCCATGAAGGATGATGAACGCACGGTCGACCTTCTCGCTTTGCAGGCGGGTGAGCAGGTCGTCGCCCACATCGATGGCAACCACGTCAACACCCGCTGCCGTCAGCGCGCTGATCACGGCAGCCCCGGACTTCAGCGACACTTCGCGTTCGGCGCTCTTGCCGCCGTACAGTACCGCGACGCGGCCGAACGCCTTGACGTCCAGGGTGGAGTGCAACGTGTCGTAGGCGCTGGTCATTTCGACTTCTCCTGCTTGGCGCCATCGAACAGCGGGCTTTTCATCAATTGCGGGGCCAGGCCGCCGACGTCGCCGGCCCCCTGGCAAATCAGGATGTCGCCGGCACGCAGCAAGGGCTTGACCAGCGGCGCCAGCTCGGCGCCACGTTCGATGTAGATCGGGTCCAGCTTGCCGCGCTGGCGGATGCTGTGGCACAGCTGGCGGCTGTCGGCGCCCGGGATCGGCTCTTCACCGGCCGGGTACACCTCCATCAACAGCAGCACGTTGGCATCGCCCAGCACCTGGACGAAATCGTCGTACAGGTCACGGGTACGGCTGTAGCGGTGCGGCTGATACACGATCACCAGGCGGCGGCTGGGCCAGCCACCGCGTACCGCCTTGATCACAGCAGCCACTTCGGTAGGGTGATGGCCGTAGTCGTCCACCAGCATCACGCTGCCACCGTCTACCGGCAGTTCGCCATACACCTGGAAGCGCCGGCCGACACCCTGGAAGCCGGACAGGCCCTGGATGATGGCGTCGTCGGCAATGCCTTCGTCGGTGGCGATGGCGATGGTGGCCAGGGCGTTCAGCACGTTGTGGTTGCCCGGCATGTTCACCGACACTTCCAGCGGCTCGCAGTCGCGGCGCAGCACGGTGAAGTGGGTTTGCATGCCCTGCTGGCGCACGTTGATGGCGCGGATGTCGGCCTCTTCGCTGAAGCCGTAGGTAACCGTCGGGCGCTTGACCTGCGGCAGGATCTCGCGCACTACCGGGTCGTCCAGGCACATCACGGCCAGGCCGTAGAACGGCAGGTTGTGCAGGAATTCGACGAAGGTTTTCTTCAGCTTGTTGAAGTCACCTTCGTAGGTGGCCATGTGGTCGGCGTCGATGTTGGTGACCACGGCAACCATCGGTTGCAGGTGCAGGAAGCTGGCGTCGCTCTCGTCGGCTTCGGCGATCAGGTAGCGGCTGGTGCCCAGCTGGGCGTTGGTGCCGGCTGCAGTCAGGCGGCCACCGATGACGAATGTAGGGTCCAGGCCGCCTGCGGCGAACACCGATGCCAGCAGGCTGGTGGTGGTGGTCTTGCCGTGGGTGCCGGCAACGGCCACACCATGGCGGTAACGCATCAGTTCGGCCAGCATCTCGGCGCGGGGTACCACCGGAATACGGCGCTCCAGCGCGGTGGCCACTTCCGGGTTGGCAGGGTTGATCGCGCTCGACACCACCAGCACATCGGCGGTGGCCGCGTTCTCGGCGCGGTGGCCGACGAAGATCTGGGCGCCGAACGATTCCAGGCGCTCGGTGACAGGCGAAGCCTTCAGGTCGGAACCGGACACTTCATAGCCAAGGTTCAGCAGCACCTCGGCGATGCCGCACATGCCCACCCCGCCAATGCCGACGAAGTGAATGCGACGGATACGGCCCATTTTCGGCTGGGGCATGGCTTTCTGGCTCTCAACCATGGGCCACCTCCAGGCAGATGTCCACTACGGTGCTGGTTGCAGCAGGTTTGGCCAGGCGTCTTGCAGTGCCAGCCATGACAGTGAGTTTCTCGGGTTGCATCAGCACCTCGTTCAGGCGTTCAGCGAGCTGCGCTGCGCCAGTTGTCGCTTGTGGCATCAGGAAGGCAGCGCCTTCACGGGCCAGATATTGGGCGTTATGGGTCTGGTGGTCGTCGATGGCATGGGGCAAGGGCACCAGCATCGAAGGCAGGCCCGCTGCCGCCAGCTCGCTGACAGTCAGGGCGCCGGCCCGGCACACCACCAGATCAGCCCAGCCGTAGGCATGGGCCATGTCCTTGATGAAGGGCTCTACCTGAGCCTCTATGCCAGCCTCGCGATACCGCTCGGCGGTGACCGGCGCATGCTGCTTGCCGGCCTGATGGAACACCTCTGGCCTGACGGCCGCAGGCACTTCGGACAGCGCCTTAGGCAACAATTTGTTCAATGGTTCCGCACCCAGGCTACCGCCGAGTACCAGCAGGCGTGCCGGGCGCGCAGCCAGCGGCGTGCGCTGTGCGTCCATGAACAGCTCGGGGCGCACCGGGTTACCGGTGGTACGGCGCTTGTCGCTGGCGTCGAATGTATTCGGGAACGCCTCGCACACCCGCGCCGACAGCGGTGCCAGCAGGCGGTTGGCGGTACCGGCCCGGGCGTTTTGCTCGTGGATGACCAGCGGCACACCGCACAGCTTGGCCGCCACACCGCCTGGGCCGGTGACGTAGCCGCCGAAGCCCAGCACGCAGACCGGCTTGAGCTGACGGATAACACGCCGGGCCTGCAGGACCGACTTGATCAGCATCAGCGGCGCCTTCAGCAAGGACAGCTTGCCCTTGCCGCGCAAACCGCTGACCTCGATGCGGTGCAACGGCAGACCTGCCTGAGGCACCAGTTCGTTCTCGATGCCACGCGGGGTACCCAGCCAGTGCACGGCATACCCGCGGGCCTGGAACTCACGTGCGCAAGCCAGGGCCGGGAACACGTGGCCCCCGGTGCCGCCCGCCATGATCAATACGTTCTTGCCGTCAGCGGCCATGATTGAGCTCCTCGGCAAAATCGCTCTCGCTGAATTCATGTTCCTCGCTACCCAGGTGCGTGCGGCTTTCCCACTCGATGCGCAGCAACAGGCCCACGCAGGCGCAGCAGATCACCAGGGAACTACCGCCATAACTGAGGAACGGCAGGGTCAGGCCCTTGGTCGGCAACAGGCCGACGTTCACGCCGATGTTGATCAGGAACTGGCCAATCCACAGGAAGGCCAGGCCGAATGCGATGTAGGCAGCAAAGAACTGTTTGGCTTTCTCGGCCCACAAACCGATGTAAAGGGCACGCACGGTGACAAATACGAACAGCGCGATGGTGACCAGCGAGCCGACCACGCCCAGCTCTTCTGCCAGCACCGAGAACACGAAGTCAGTGTGGGCTTCAGGCAGGTAGAACTGCTTCTGCACACTGTTGCCCAGGCCCACGCCCAGCCACTCGCCACGGCCGAAGGCAATCAGCGCCTGGGTAAGCTGGTAACCCGAGCCAAACTGGTCGGACCAGGGGTCGGTGAAGGTGATCAGCCGCGCCATTCGATAGGGCTGCGCCTGTACCAGCACGAACACCGCCACCACCGCCAGCACCACCATCAGGCTGAAGCGGAACAGCCCCACCCCGCCGAGGAACAGCATGGCAGCTGCCGCACCCATCATGACCACGGTGGCGCCGAAATCCGGCTCCATCAGCAACAGGCCGGCCATGGGCAGCAGCACGATGAACGGCTTGAAGAAGCCCATCCAGCTTTCGCGCACCTCGGTCTGGCGCCGCACCAGGTAACCGGCGAGGTAGATGACCACGAATACCTTGGCGATTTCAGACGGCTGCACGTTGAAGAAACTGAAGCCGATCCAGCGCATCGAGCCGTTCACCTCGCGGCCAATGCCGGGCACCAGCACCAGCACCAGCAGACCAAAGGCGCCCAGCAGCATCATGAAGCCCATACGCTGCCAAGTGGCGATCGGCACCATCATGGTCGCGCCGCAGGCGACCAGGCCGAGGAACACGTACACCAGGTGGCGGTACATGTGGTACAGCGGATTACCCGACTGCACGGCAGCCACTTCCGACGAAGCCGAGGTGATCATCACCAGGCCAAGGCCCAGCAAGGCCAGGCAACCTGCCAGCAGCGCGAAGTCCAGGTCGATGCCACGGCCACTGATGAGTGGCGACGGGTAAGGCTTGAGGATACCGAAGATCATGCGAGTGCCTCCGCGGCCTGGGCAAACAGGCGCCCGCGTTCTTCGAAATTCCTGAACATGTCGAGGCTGGCGCAGGCCGGCGACAGCAGCACGGCGTCCCCCCGCTGGGCCAGCTCGGCGCATTGGCGCACGGCATCTTCCAGGGTGCCGACGCGCACCAGCGGCACGTCGTCGCCCAGTGCGTCGGCCAGGCGCTCGGCGTCACGGCCCAGCAGCACTACCGCGCGGCAGAAACGCTTGACCGGCTCACGCAACGCCGTGAACTCGGCACCTTTGCCATCCCCCCCGGCGATCAGCACCAGCTTGCCCTCAATGTCGGCGCCCAAACCTTCGATGGCAGCCAGGGCTGCCCCAACGTTGGTCGCCTTGGAATCGTCATACCAGTTCACGCCATTGCGCTCGCGCACCCACTGGCAACGGTGGGCCAAGCCACCGAATGCGCGCAGGGCCTCCAGCATGGGCGCGAAGGCAAGCCCGGCCGCGTGCCCCAAGGCCAGGGCAGCCAGGGCGTTGCTCTGGTTGTGGGCGCCACGAATCTTCAGCTCGCGCACCGGCATCAGGTTCTGGAACTCGAACGCCAGGTATTTCTCGCCATCCACTTCGCGCAGGCCGAAGGCCTTGAAGTCCGGTTGGTTCAGGCCAAATGTCCAGCACGGGCGGCCTTCGACCGGCAGTGGCCGGCTGAGTGCATCCTGGCGGTTGACCACCACCTGGCGCGCCCCACGGAAAATGCGGTGCTTGGCCAGGTGATAGGCCGGCAGCCCGCTGTAGCGGTCCATGTGGTCTTCGCTGATGTTCAGCACCGTGGCCACTTCGGCATTGAGCTGGTCGGTGGTTTCCAGCTGGAAGCTGGACAGCTCCATCACATACAGCTCGACGTCATCGGCCAGCAGGTCCAGCGCCGGCGTGCCGAGGTTACCGCCCACCGCCACGCGCTTGCCGGCCTTGGCCGCCATCTCGCCCACCAGTGTGGTGACGGTGCTCTTGGCGTTGGAGCCGCTGATGGCGATGATCGGTGCCTTGGCATTGCGGGCAAACAGCTCGATGTCGCCGGAAAGCTTCACCCCCCGTGCCGCCGCCTGTTGCAGCGCCGGGGTGGCCAGGGCCAGGCCAGGGCTTACATACAGTTCGCTGGCGCGGCACAGGAAGTCGACGTCCAGTTCGCCACAGCGTACTTCCACCTGCGGGTAGTCACGGCGCAGGGTGTCCAGTTCCGGCGGTTGCTCGCGGGTGTCGGCGACCGCAAAGGCGATGCCCCGGCTCGCCAGGAAGCGAACCAGGGACATGCCGCTCTTGCCGAGGCCGACAACGATGCGGAATTGGTCGGAAGCGATCAGTGACACGCTCGTCTACCTCAGTTTCAGGGTTGCAAGGCCAACCAGCACCAGAATCACGGTGATGATCCAGAAGCGGACAATCACCCGTGGCTCCGGCCAGCCCTTGAGTTCAAAGTGGTGGTGTATCGGCGCCATGCGGAACACGCGCTTGCCGGTGAGCTTGAACGACGCCACCTGGATCACCACCGACAGGGTTTCCATCACGAACACGCCGCCCATGATGAACAGCACGATTTCCTGGCGGACAATGACGGCAATGGTGCCCAGTGCCGCGCCCAGCGCGAGCGCGCCCACGTCGCCCATGAAGACCTGCGCCGGGTAAGTGTTGAACCACAGGAAGCCCAGACCGGCACCGATCAGCGCACCACAGAACACGATCAACTCGCCCGACCCCGGCACATACGGGATCAGCAGGTATTCGGCGAACTTCACGTTGCCCGACAGGTAGCAGAAAATGCCCAGCGCACCCCCCACCATCACCGTCGGCATGATCGCCAGGCCATCGAGGCCGTCGGTGAGGTTGACGGCGTTGCTGGAGCCGACGATGACGAAATAGGTCAGCACCACAAAGCCGATGCCCAGCGGGATGGTGACGTCCTTGATGAACGGCAGTATCAGCGTGGTTTCAACACTGGTTGGCGCGGTCTTGTACAGGAATACCGCTGCAGCCAGGCCGAACACCGACTGCCAGAAGTACTTCCAGCGGCTGGGCAGCCCACGGGAGTTTTTCTCGATGACCTTGCGGTAGTCGTCCACCCAGCCGATGGCACCGAAAGCCAGGGTGACGATCAGCACCACCCACACGTAACGGTTGGTAAGGTCAGCCCACAGCAGCGTGCTGACGGCGATGGCGGAAAGGATCAGCGCACCGCCCATGGTCGGGGTGCCGGACTTGGACAGGTGTGATTGCGGCCCGTCGTTGCGCACGGCCTGCCCGATCTGACGGATTTGCAGGGTACGGATCATCCACGGCCCCAGCCACAGCGCCATCGACAACGCGGTCAGTACACCCAGAATCCCGCGCAGGGACAGGTACTGGAAGACCGCGAAGCCCTTGTGGAACTGTTGCAGATACTCGGCCAACAGCAGCAGCATTAATGTTTCTCCCCGCTGGCACCGCACAGTCCAGCCACGACGTTTTCCATCGCAGCGCTGCGCGAGCCTTTTATCAATATGGTGGTGTCGCTGACGCTCTCGGCACTGACAGCGTCGATGAGTTCAGCTTGCGTCGCGAAATGGCGGCCATGTGCGCCGAATGCCTGTACCGCGTGGGCCATGTTGGCACCCACTGCGTAAAGGGCGTCGACTTTGCCGCGGGCATAGTCACCCACCTGACGGTGGCCTTCCTCTGCCCACTGCCCCAGTTCGCCGATATCTCCAAGCACCAGGACGGTACGCCCGGAAAAGGCGGCGAGTATATCAATGGCCGCGCACATGGAGGTGGGATTTGCGTTGTAGCTGTCGTCGATAACACAGGCCCCACCCGGCGCGATCTGCGCCACGGTACGGCCCTTGACCGGCTGCACGGCAGCCAGGCCCGCGGCGATACCGCTCAGGCTCACGCCCACGGCGTGGGCAGCGGCAGCGGCAGCCAGTGCGTTGCTAACGTTGTGCACGCCCAGCAGGTTCAGTTGCACGGTGACTTCACCGCCAGCGCCATGCAGGGTGAAGGCCGGGCAGCCACGTACATCCCGGCCAAGGTTGCTGGCATGGAAGTCGGCCCCGGGGTTATCCAGGGCGAAGCTGATGACGCGGTGGCTACCGGCACGCTTGCGCCAGATATCGAACGCCTTGTCGGCCAGGTTGAGGATGGCAATGCCACCTTCACCCAGGCCTTCCAGGATCTCGCCTTTGGCCTCGACGATCTTTTCCGGGCCGCCGAACTCGCCCACATGGGCGGTACCGGCGTTGTTGATGATGACCACCTGCGGTTTGGTCAGGCCGACGGTGTAGCGGATTTCGCCAATGCGCGAGGCGCCCAGCTCGATCACTGCCGCGCTGTGCTCGGGCGCGATTTCAAGCAGGGTCAGCGGCGCACCCAGGTCGTTGTTCAGGTTGCCACGGGTGGCATGCACCAGGCCGCGGGTGCGCAGGATGCTGGCGAGCATTTCCTTCACCGTGGTCTTGCCACTGGAACCGGTAATGGCCACCACCGGGTTATGGAACCGGGCACGGTTCAGCGCGCCAAGCTGGCCCAGGGCCACACGGCAGTCGGCGACCACCAGTTGCGGCAGGTCGACGTCTGCCACTTCGCGCTCGACCAATGCCGCAACAGCGCCCTTGGCCTGCACATCGGCCAGGTAGTCATGGCCATCGAAACGCGGGCCGGCCAGGGCAACGAACAGCTGCCCGGCACCCACGCTGCGGCTGTCGATGCTCACGCCATCGAAGCGCGCGTCGGCACCGCTCAGGCGACCGCCAAGTGCGCCCGTCAGCTGGCTGAGGGTCATGGGCTCAAGCATGTGGTGCCTCCCAGGCTGCGAGTGCCTTGTCGGCTTCGATCAAATCGGAGAAGGCGTGACGTTCGCCATTGATCTCCTGGTAATCCTCGTGCCCCTTGCCGGCCAGCACGATCACATCGTCGGCGGCAGCACCGGCGATCAGTTGGGCAATGGCTGCGCCGCGGCCAGAGACGAAGGCCACCGCATCTGGCGCGGAAAAGCCCGGGCGGATGTCGTCGAAGATGCGTTGTGGGTCTTCGCTGCGCGGGTTGTCATCGGTGACCAGCACCCGGTCGGCCAGGCGCTCGGCCACTTCGGCCATCAGCGGGCGCTTGCCGCGGTCGCGATCGCCGCCGCAGCCAAACAGGCACAGCAGCTGGCCGTGCGCATGCGGGCGCAGTGCTTCCAGCACTTTGTCCAGGGCATCGGGTGTGTGTGCATAGTCCACCACCACCAGCGGTTTGCTACCGCCCCCCAGGCGCTGCATGCGGCCTACCGGCCCTTGCAGTTGCGGGGTGACCTTGAGGACTTCGTCCAGCGTGTAGTCCAGCGCCAGCAGGCTGGCGACGGCGGCCAGCATGTTGCTCAGGTTGAAACGGCCCAGCAGTTGGCTGCGCAGCGTGCGCTCGCCCTGCGCCGTGACCAGGGTGGCGCACACGCCCTCATCGGTGAACACGGCCTCGCGGCAGAACAGCGTGGCGTCCGGGTTTTCCAGGCTATAACTGATCAGCCGGGTCTCGATATGATCACCGACAGGGCGCCTGGCATAGGCGCCTGCCAGGCGCTGGCCGAACCCGTCATCCAGGTTGACCACTTGGCAGCGCAAGCTGGGCCAAGCGAACAGCTTGGCCTTGGCCGCTTCATAGGCCTGCATGCTGCCGTGGTAATCCAGGTGATCGCGGGACAGGTTGGTCATCACCGCAATGTCGAAGTCGAGAGCAGCCACACGCCCCTGCTCCAGGGCATGGGAAGAGACTTCCATGGCGACGGCCTTGGCGCCTTGCTTCTTGAGGTCGTAGAGGGTGGCCTGCACGGCGATGGGGTCGGGTGTGGTCAGCCGCCCGCTCTGCAGCTCGCCATAGAAGCCGGTACCCAGCGTGCCGATCAGACCGCAACGCTGGCCCAACGCATCCAGTGCCTGGGCAACCAGTTGGGTAACGCTGGTCTTGCCATTGGTACCGGTCACGCCCAACAGATTCAGCTGGCGGCCGGGGTCGCCATAGAAGCGGCCAGCAATGTCCGACAACTGAGCGACCAGGCCCTTTACCGGAATCAGCGGTACGTCGGTCAGGGGCAACACATTGGCGCCCTGCTCTTCGTAGGCCACAGCCGCGGCGCCACGGGCAAGGGCATCGGCAATGTGACCGCGCCCATCGATCTTGGCACCCGGCACGGCCAGGAACAGGTCGCCAGGGCGCACCTGGCGGCTGTCCAGGGTCAACTCGCGAATCAGCGGGTCACGGCTGGCGTGGGCAAACAGTTTGCTCAGTGGCATCGTCATTATCCACGCCCTCCCTTGGCGGCGGCTGCATTGACTTGCGATTGCTCGGCCGGTGCCGGTGGAGGCAGGTTGTCTGGCGGTACGTTCATCAGCCGTAGGGTGCCGGACATGACCTTGCTGAAGACCGGTGCCGATACCAGGCCACCGAAGTAACCGCCCTTGCCTGGTTCGTCGATCACCACGACGATGGCGTAGCGTGGGTCGCTCATGGGGCCGAAACCTGCGAACAACGAACGGTAGGCGTTCTCGGTGTAGCCCTTGGAGCCGACCGTGGCCTTACGCGCCGTACCCGACTTGCCAGCCACGTGATAGAACGGCACCTGGGCACGGAACACGCCGCGCGGTGCTTCAATCACCTGCTGCAACATGCCCTGCACGGTTTCAGCGGTTTCCTTGGGGATGGCCTGCACGGCTTCAGGCGCCTTGTCGACCTTGAGGATCGACAGCGGCACCATCTTGCCGTCGTTGGCCAGCGCCGCGTAGGCATGCACCAGTTGCAGGGCAGTCACCGATACGCCATAGCCATAGGACAAGGTGGCCGTTTCGGCCTTGCGCCATTCACGGTGGTTAGGCAGGTTACCCACCCGTTCACCCGGGAAGCCCAGGCCTGTGTACTGGCCCAGGCCCACCTGGGACATCACCCGGTAAATGGCTTCGCCGCCGATGTCGAAGGCGATCTTGCTCATGCCCACGTTACTGGAGTTGATCAGGATGCCGGTCAGGTCGAGGATCGGGCCCTCGCTCTTGGACACGTCCTTGATGGTGTAGCGGCCGATCTGCAGGCTGCCCGGGTAGACCTCGACCTTGTCGGTGGGCTTCCAGCGGCCGCTCTGCAAGGCGGCGCTCATGGAGATCGGCTTGACCGTGGAACCTGGCTCGAACACGTCGATGATCGCCCGGTTGCGCATGGCTGCCGGGAACATGCTGCGACGGTTGTTGGGGTTGTAGGTGGGCTGGTTGACCATGGCCAGCACTTCGCCAGTCTTGACGTCCATGATCACCAGGCTGCCGGCCTTGGCGTCCTGTTCGGCGATGGCGTTGCGCAGCTCACGGGTGGCCAGGTATTGCAGGCGCAGGTCTATCGACAACGCCAAGGTCTTCCCGGCCTTGGCGTTCTTGGTAACCTGGATGTCCTTGATCAGCCGGCCACGCCGGTCCTTGATCACTTGTCGCTTGCCCGGCACGCCCGCCAGCCACTCGTCGTAGGCCAGTTCGACCCCTTCGCGGCCATGGTCGTCCAGGTCGGTGAAGCCAACCATGTGCGCGGTCACATCGCCGGCCGGGTAGAAGCGACGGAATTCTTCCAGCCCGTACACACCCGGCACCTTCAGGTCCAGCACATGCTGGCCCTGCTCCGGGGTCAGGCCACGTACCAGGTAGATGAATTCTTTGCTGGCCTGCTGGGTCAGGCGCTCGGTCAACTGCTGCGCGTTCTGCCCCAAGGCAGCAGCCAGTTGCGGCCAGCGGTCGCGCGAGGCCTGCATTTCCTTAGGGTTGGCCCACAAGGTGGTGACCGGCGTACTCACGGCCAGAGGCTCACCATTGCGGTCGGTGATCAGGCCGCGGTGTGCCGGGATGGGAATATGACGCAGGCTGCGGGCATCGCCCTGGCCCTTGAGGAAGTCACGGTCCACCACCTGCAGATCGACGATGCGCCAGCAGATGGCGCCCACCATCAGTGCCAGCAGGCCGATGACCACGCGAAACCGCCATGGGTACAGTGCGCCTTCGAGCTTCATCATGGCGTCACCATCCGCACTTCGTCAGCGGCAGGCACGCGCATCTTCAATTGCTCGGACGCCAGGTTCTCGATGCGGCTGGAAGCGGTCCAGGTGCTCTGTTCGAGGATAAGCCGGCCCCACTCGGCCTGGGCCTTGTCGCGGTCATTCAGCTCGCCGTAGAGGGTATTGAGCAACTGGCGGTTCCAGTGCGCGCTGTACGATACGGCGATGGCCGAAATCAGCACGCCGACGAACAGCAGGAGCATCAGGAAGCTTCCGCCTGGCAGGGGCTTGGCGAACAGCTTGCTCACCGCAGTTTCTCCGCCACACGCATTACCGCACTGCGCGACCGTGGGTTGGCCTTGAGCTCGGCTTCCGAGGCGAACTGGGCCTTGCCGATAAGCCTGACCTTGGGCTCGAACACCTTGTGCTGCACAGGGAGGTTACGCGGCAGGTTGTCCGCCTCGCCCTTGACCAGCTTGCGCATGAACAGTTTGACGATGCGGTCTTCCAGCGAGTGGAAGCTGATGACAGCCAGGCGGCCGCCGACTTCCAGGGCGTCAAGCGCGGCTTCCAGGCCGGCCTCCAGGTCGCCCAGCTCATTGTTGACGTGGATGCGCAGGCCCTGGAAAGCCCGGGTCGCCGGGTTCTTGCCCTTCTCCCAGGCCGGGTTGGCCACCTTGAGCACTTCTGCCAGGTCGGCAGTGCGGGTGAACGGCTGGGTTTCACGGCGCTCGACCACAGCACGTGCCATGCGGCCGGCAAAGCGCTCTTCACCGTATTCCTTGAATACGCGGGCAATTTCTTCTGCAGGTGCGGTGGCGATGAACTCGGCGGCGCTGATGCCCTGGCCCGGGTTCATGCGCATGTCCAGGGGGCCATCATTGAGGAAGCTGAAACCGCGCTCCGGGTCGTCCAGCTGCGGCGACGACACCCCCAGGTCCAGCAGCACACCACTGACCTTGCCGTGCAACCCGCGCTCGGCAACCTCTGCACCCAGCTCGGCAAAGCTGCGCTGCACAATGACAAAGCGGCCGTCTTCGGCCGCCAGCGCTTGCCCCGTGGCAATCGCCTGTGGATCTTTGTCGAACCCCAGCAGCCGCCCCTGCGGCCCGAGCCGGCTCAGGATCAATCGACTGTGGCCGCCGCGGCCGAAGGTACCGTCCAGATAGCAACCGTCGGCGCGCAAGGCCAATGCCTCGACAGCTTCGTCGAGCAGGACGGTGATGTGGTTGAAGCCGCTATCTATGGTCACAGGATCAGGTCACGCAGTTCGTCGGGCATGGCGCCCGGTTGTTGAATAGCTGCAAGGTCGGCTGCCGAAACCGCGTTCCAGGCATCTTCATCCCACAGCTGGAATTTGTTCAGTTGCCCCACCAGCATCGCCTTCTTGTCCAGCTTGGCGTACTCCCGCAGGCGGGGCGGCACCAGGAAACGGCCACTGCCATCGAGCTCCAGGTCAACCGCATTGCCGATCAGCAAACGCTGCAGGCGGCGGTTTTCTTCACGAAGCGACGGCAAGGCACGCAACTTGGCTTCTATTTGTTCCCACTCGTCGAGCGGATAGACACACAAGCAGGGGTCAACAGCGTCAATGGTCACGATGAGCTGGCCATTGCAGCGCGAATCGAGCTCGTCACGGTACCGGCTCGGCATGGCGAGACGGCCCTTTGCATCGAGGCTGACGGCGTTGGCTCCGCGGAACACGGCTGCGATTCCCCACAATGGTAGCGTTTTTGTGCCAGAAAACCCACTTCATCCCACTTTCTGCCACTTGCGCACACTATAGGAATCCGTCCGCAGCACCGTCAAGGCACGTTCGGAAGGAAAAGCCTTACAGGACCGAGATTTAGCGCAATAAAAGAAGGGGGAAGGAATACCGGGGATATAAAAAGACGAGAAAAATCAAACCCACCCAAGCACCTGGCGCTGGAACTTAAAGTGATTTATGAAGAGTAAGATTTTTTCGGCATTACCAGCGGGGATCTGCTATCGATTCAAGCAGGGAGAAAAGATGGAGAGTCGATCTGTAAGCCGGGTTTTGTCGAGGACAGTCATTCCTCTACGACGGCCATCACTGGACGCCTCTAGCAACCTACCCGGTTCCGACGCGGGCCACGCCTGATGGAACCCTATTTGGTCTTGCTCCGAGTGGGGTTTACCTAGCCACGAACTGTTGCCAGACGTGCGGTGCGCTCTTACCGCACCTTTTCACCCTTACCGGCGCCGAAGCGCTTAGGCGGTTATTTTCTGTGGCACTTTCCGTAGGCTCGCGCCTCCCAGGCGTTACCTGGCACTCTGCCCTGCGGAGCCCGGACTTTCCTCCCCCTGCAGTAGCGCAGCAGAACTGCGGAACTTAAACAGGCAGCGACTGTCCGATCGACTCTCCGCCGCAAAGAGTAACGGTAGTCGCCTTCAAGAACAAGCGATACCGGCACATATATCAAATTGCCACTATTTAGCTTTCTGTTTTTCCAGGGCCAGTTGATACAGCAGGTTCTTGCGCACGCCGGTTATGTCAGCAGCCAGCGCTGCTGCCCGCTTGAGCGGTAACTCAGCCAGCAGCAGGTCCAGCACCCGTTGCGCTTCGGTACTGATGGCCTGCTCACCTTCCGGCGCCGACCAGCCGCCCACCAACACCACGCACTCGCCACGCTGCTGGTTGCTGTCACTCGCCACGAAGGCATGCAGTTCCGCCAAGGGTACCCCCTTCAGGGTTTCGAAGGTCTTGGTCAGTTCACGGGCCAGAACCGCAGGGCGTTCACCGCCCAATACCGACTGCATGTCTTCCAGGCATTCCAGAATGCGATGCGGGGCCTCGTAGAAGATCAGCGTGCGCGGCTCCTCTTTGACCTGCTCAAGACGGGCGCGGCGCCCTGCCGCCTTGGCGGGCAGAAAGCCCTCGAAAATGAAGCGGTCCGATGGCAGGCCCGCGGCCGACAGCGCGGCGATCAACGCGCAGGCGCCTGGCACCGGCACCACCCTGACCCCGGCCTGGCGCGCCTGACGCACCAGGTGGTAACCCGGGTCGGATATCAGCGGCGTGCCGGCATCTGACACCAGCGCCACGTCATCCCCTGCCAGCAGACGGGTGAGAAAGCGCCCCCCTTCATCACGCTCGTTGTGCTCATGGCACGCAGCCAAGGGTGTTTCTATACCAAAATGCTGGAGCAGGCGGATGGAGTGACGCGTGTCTTCGGCTGCAATCAGGGCCACGTCCGCCAGCACCTTCAGCGCCCTGGCGCTCATGTCGTCAAGGTTGCCGATAGGGGTGGCCACGACGTAAAGCGTCCCCATTGCGGTTTTGGAAGCCCCTGCCACATCAGTCACTGCACGCACCTGTCATCTGGATCAAAGGCGCCATTGTAGCCCGAGCACCCGCAACAGGGCGCAAAGAAGTTCGCTTTCAGTCTGCGCAAGGCCACCTATAGTGAAGGATCAACACGGCGACATCGCGCCCCGGCCAGTGCTTGGGTACAATTGCCGGCCAACTTGATCGAGTAACAGGACTATTACATGATCGCTTGCCTGCGGCTGCTCACAGCCCTCTGTCTTGCTGCTCTGCTTGCAGCCTGCGCCAGCTCGCCCTCATCCAGCCTCGGCGAGCTGCCACGCACCCCGGACGCCAGCATCGAGCAATTGCTCGAGAAGGCCGCTTCCAGCAAATCTGCCGAGGACGCTGCCCTGCTGCGCCTGAGCGCAGCAGACCTGGCTTACAAGCAAAAAGACTTCCCACGCGCCGCACGCATCCTCGAACAAGTCCCCGTAGATACGCTCAAGCCGGCACAGCAAGTGTTCGCCAGCACCCTGGCGGCGGAACTGGCGATGAGCCGCAACCAACCCAAGGCGGCCCTCGCAGCCCTGGCTCACCCCAGCCTGCAGCACACCGCTGAGCTGCCGGCCGAGCAGCAGGTCCGCACCTACAGTGTGCACGCTGCCGCCCTCGAAGCCGACGGCCAGGCACTGCCTGCCGCACAGCAGCGTGTGCTGTTGGCACCGCTGCTCAGCGGCGCCGCTGCCAGCGCCAACAACGACGCCATCTGGGCGCTGGTCGCCGCACTGCCGGCCGAGCAACTGCAACAGCCTGGTACCGATCCGGTACTGAACGGTTGGGCCAGCCTTGCGCTGGCGGTGAAAAGCGCCGGCACCCTGGAGCAACAGCAGGCAGCCATCGACGCCTGGGTGAAGCAGCACCCGGACCACCCCGCCGCCCAACAGCTGCCATCTGCCCTGACCAAGCTCAAGGCATTGGCCAGCCAGCCACTGACCAAGATCGCCTTGCTGCTGCCTCAGGAAGGTCCGCTGGCCGGTGTGGCACGCGCACTGCGCGATGGCTTCATGGCCGCCCACTTGCAAGCCCAGCAATCCGGCCAGCCAACCCCAGCCGTGCAGGTAGTGGACAGCTCGCGTATCGGCTCGCTGGACGACTTCTACCGCCAGGCCCAGGCCGATGGCGTGCAGTTGGTGATCGGCCCGCTGGAAAAAACCCTGGTCAAGCAGTTGGCGGCCAAGCCGCAGCTGCCTGTCACCACCCTGGCACTCAACTACGCAGACGCCGGCCAGACCGCACCGCCGCAACTCTTCCAGTTCGGCCTGGCGGCCGAAGACGAAGCGCGCGAAGTGTCACGCCGGGCACGCGCCGACGGCATGGTGCGCGCCGTGGCACTGGTGCCCAGTGGCGAATGGGGTGATCGCGTACTCGCCGCCTTCCGCAAGGACTGGGAAGCGAACGGCGGCACCCTGCTTGCCGCAGAGCGCATCGCGCAACCGGTAGCCCTTGCCCAGCAGATTGCCGACCTGTTCCAGCTGCGCCAAAGCGAAGGCCGGGCCAAGAGCCTGCAGAGCACCGTGGGTGGCAACATCGCCGCGCAGCCCTCGCGCCGCCAGGACATCGACTTCATCTTCCTGGCCTCCACGCCGCAACAGGCCCAGCAGATCAAGCCCACACTCAACTTCCAGTACGCGGGCGATGTACCGGTGTACGCCACCTCGAACCTCTACAGCGCCAGCGGTGACGTGAACCAGTACAACGACATGAACGGCATCCGCTTCTGCGAAACCCCGTGGCTGCTGGACACGAGCAACAGCCTGCGTCAGCAGGTAGTGCAGCAATGGCCACAAGCTGCTGGCAGCCTTGGCCGCCTGTATGCCATGGGGGTGGATGCCTACAGCCTGGCGCCCCGCCTGGGCCAACTCAAGGCACTGCCAGACAACCGCATCCAGGGGCTGTCGGGTAGCCTGAGCATGAATGCCAGCCAGCGTGTCGAGCGTCAGCTGCCGTGGGCCGAGTTTGCCGGCGGCCAGGTCAAGCGCCTGCCCGACACTGCCCGCTAATGGCAACGGCGTCGCCCACATGCGCCGGGCAGGCTGCAGAAACCCAGGCCCTTGAACACCTTCAAGGGCAGGGCCTGCAACTGCTGGCTCGCAACTGGCGATGCAAAGGCGGCGAGCTTGATCTGGTCATGCTCGACGCCGATACAGTAGTATTCGTCGAAGTCCGCTACCGCTTGCATGCGGGCTTTGGTGGCGCCCTCGGCAGCATTGATCGGCGCAAGCAGAACAGAGTGGTGCTTGCCGCCCGTGTGTTCCTGCACCAGCAACCCCTTTGGGGCGACCACCCCTGCCGCTTCGATGTGGTCGCCCTGCAAGGCAGCCAGCATGCTGGCAGGCCGCTTCAATGGCTGAAAAACGCCTTCGAATGCTGAACCCACTTCATTTTTTTTGCTCTATGTTTCGCGGGCTGGTCACCGTTGCGCGCCGCGCCGGCCACCGCCCCACTTAAGGTCACCAGATGGACATGCAATCCCGAATTCGCCGGCTGTTCCAGGCCAGCATCGACACCAAGCAACAGGCAATGGACATCCTGGCACCGCATATCGAGCACGCCAGCCTGGTCATGGTCAACGCACTGCTGAACGAGGGCAAGATGCTCGCATGCGGCAATGGCGGCTCGGCCGGCGACGCGCAGCATTTCTCTTCGGAGCTGCTCAACCGCTTCGAGCGCGAGCGCCCCAGCCTGCCGGCCATCGCCCTGACCACTGACAGCTCCACCCTGACCTCGATTGCCAACGACTACAGTTACAACGAGGTCTTTTCCAAGCAGATTCGCGCCCTGGGGCAACCCGGGGATGTGCTGCTGGCGATCTCCACCAGCGGCAATTCTGCCAACGTGATCCAGGCTATCCAGGCCGCACACGATCGCGAAATGATTGTCGTAGCACTGACAGGCCGCGACGGCGGAGGCATGGCCTCGCTGCTGCTGCCCGAAGACGTCGAGATCCGTGTACCCTCGACGGTTACCGCTCGCATCCAGGAAGTCCACCTGCTGGCGATCCACTGCCTGTGCGATCTGATCGACAGCCAACTGTTCGGGAGTGAAGAATGACCCCTATGCGCGTCGGCCTTTTGGCCCTGACCCTGTGCCTGAGTGTCACCGGTTGCAGTTCGGTGCTCAACTCAACCCGTAACTCGCCGATCGAGGATGATCGCGGTACCCGTACCATCGGTAGCAAGATCGATGACTCGCTGATCGAGACCAAGGCATCGGTCAACATCGCCAAGGCCAGCCCAGACCTGGACAAGGGCTCGCACATCGTTGTCAGCAGCTACAACGGTATCGTCCTGCTGGCTGGCCAAACCCCACGGGCCGACCTCAAGGCCCTGGCGGAACAGACCGCCAGCCAGGTCCAGCGGGTGAAGAAGGTGCATAACGAGCTGCAAGTGATGCAGCCCTCCTCCATCCTGGCGCGCAATAACGACGCCTGGCTGACCACCAAGATCAAGACCCAGATGCTGGCAGACTCCGGCGTGCCAAGCTCGCGCATCAAGGTGATTACCGAAAATGGCATCGTGTACCTGCTGGGCCTGGTAACCCAACAGGAGGCCAATTCGGCTACCGCCGTGGTGCAGGGCGTGTCGGGCGTGCAGAAAATCGTCAAGCTGTTCGAATATATCGACTGATTAGGCTGGGTTTCTTGGCGCCTGTGCCAGACACCGTGAAAAAAAGGCGATCCTTACGGATCGCCTTTTTTATTACTTGACCACTTTCAAGCTGGGCCGGCCACTGGGGCGCGGAGGCTGACCGCCACCTTCTGGCGGCCCATCGTCATCCGGTTGCGCAGCGTCGTCTTCAAGCGCTTCCTCCTCCAGAGGCGACTCCAACTCGAAGACCATGCCCTGGCCATTCTCGCGTGCGTAGATACCCAGCACTGCAGCAATAGGCACGAACAGCGAATGAGGCACGCCGCCAAAGCGGCCCTCGAAGCTGACCGCGTCGTTGTCCATGTGCAAACTGCGCACCGCGCTTGGGGAAATGTTCAGGACAATCTGGCCATCGGTGGCAAAGCCATCCGGCACCTGCACCTTCGGGTACTCGGCGTTGACCAGCATATGGGGCGTGCAATCGTTGTCGACGATCCACTCGTACAGTGCTCGAACCAGATAGGGGCGACTGGAGTTCATCAACAGCTCCTTAAAGCTTGCGCATTTCACGTTCAACAGAGGACAGGCTGGCCAGGAACGGCTCCCGGGCAAACTGACGCTCCATGTAATCCAACAGCGGCTTGGCTTGCCGCGGCAATTCGATACCCATGATCGGCAAGCGCCAGAGTATGGGCAATAGACAGCAATCGACCAGGCTTTGCTCCTCACTCATGAAGCAGGCGAACTCACCGAACAACGGCGACACCCCGGTCAGGCTCTCGCGCAGCGCCTTGCGCGCATTGGCCCGGGCTGGCTCGCTGCTGCGAGGGCCCAGTACCTGGTCAGCCAGGCTGCACCAGTCGCGCTGGATGCGGTGCATCAGCAAACGGCTGTTGCCACGTGCAACCGGGTACACCGGCATCAGCGGCGGGTGCGGGTAACGCTCCTCCAGGTACTCCATTACCACGGTCGACTCATACAACACCAGGTCACGGTCGACCAGGGTTGGCACGCTGCCATACGGGTTGACCTCGGCCAGCTTGGGCGGCACCCGGCTGGGGTCGACATCGATGACCTGCACGCTGACACCTTTCTCGGCCAGCACAAGGCGCACGCGGTGAGAATAGTGGTCAGCAGGATCGGAATAGCAGGCTAACCTGTTGGTTACGCCCATGTAGCGCCTCCTCGCAGGGGATGCTTGTAAAACTATAAATGAAAACGCGCCCGCGGGCCCCCGGGCGGTTTTTGCCGGGGGCGGGGGGGGGGGGGAAA
>NZ_JACVVH010000064.1:0-24392 GCF_016647865.1 Pseudomonas sp. S60
GTGGCCCTGCCCGTCCAGGTTCAGCACGCGCACTGCATCCGGTACCGGCAGCTGGGCACGCAGGTGCGACTGGGTCAGCAACAGTTCGATGCCGCTGTCTTCGAACATGTAGGCCAGACGGTCACGGGGGTATTCCGGGTCCAGCGGCACGTAGGCGCCACCGGCCTTGAGCACCGCCACCAGGCCCAGCACCATCTCCAGGCTGCGCTCCACGGCGATGCCCACCAGGACGTCGGGGCCCACGCCCTGTTCGATCAACTGGTGCGCCAGCTGGTTGGCCTGCTGGTCCAGCTCGCGGTAGCTCAGCTGGCGCTCGCCGAACACCAGGGCCACGGCGTCCGGGGTCCTTTGCGCCTGGACCTCGATCAGGGTGTGGACGCAGGCGTCCAGCGGGTAGACGTCGGTCGCGGTGGCATTCCACTGCACGACAATGCGCTCCTGCTCGGCCGCGCCCAGCATCGGCAACTCGCCCACCGGTTGCCGGGGGTTGGCGACGATGGCCTGCAGCAGGTTCTGCCAGTGCTCGGCCAGGCGCTCGATGGTGGCACGGTCGAACAAATCGGTCGCGTAGGTCAGGTTGGCCGACAGGCCTTCGGCAGACTCGACAGTGTCCAGCGTCAGGTCCAGCTGTGCGGTGTGGTTGTCCCACTGCAGTGCTTCCACTGCCAGGCCGTTACCTACCTGGCCCAGCCGGCGGCTGTCCTGGTGGTTGAACATCACCTGGAACAGTGGGTTATGGCTGAGGTTGCGCTCTGGCTGCAAAGCCTCCACCAGTTGCTCGAACGGCAGGTCCTGATGAGCCTGCGCATCCTGCCCGGTCAGGTGCACCGCATGCAGGAAGGCGTCAAACGGAAGCGGGCCATCGAGCAGGCCCTTGAAAACCTGGGTGTTGACGAACAGGCCGATGAGGCGCTCGGCCTCGGCTCGGTTGCGGTTGGCATTGGGTACGCCAACTCGGATATCGGCCTGACCGCTGTAGCGATGCAGCAAAACCTGGAAGCTGGCCAGCAGTACGGTGAACAACGATACATCCTGTTGCCGGGCCAACTGCCGCAGGCTATCACGCAGCGCTGCGGGCAGGTGCACGCCCAGGCTCGCGCCGCGCAAGCTTTGTACTGCCGGGCGCGGGCGGTCCAGCGGCAGCGGTAACACTGTCTGTTCGCGCCCAAGTTGCGCTTGCCAGTAGGCCAGTTGACGCTCACGCTCGCCGGCCTCCAGCCATTGGCGCTGCCACATGCCGTAGTCGGCATACTGGATCGACAATTCGGGCAACTGCGCCACGGTGCCCAGGCAGGCGGCTTGGTAGAGCGCCAGCAGTTCCTCGACCAGCACACCCATCGACCAGCCATCGGTGATGATGTGGTGCAAGGTCAGCACCAGTACATGATCGTCACTGGCCAACTGCAAAAGGCAGGCGCGAATCAACGGTTGCGCCGTGAGCTCGAACGGACGCTTGGCCTGTTCGGCCACGCATGCCTCGATGGCCTGCGTCGGGTTTGCCTCGCCCGCCTTCCGATGCTGCACTGCAAAAGCCAGTTCTTGCGGCGTCAGAATGCGCTGCCAAGCCTGGCCATCCTCCTCGACGAAGCGGGTTCGCAAACTTGCCTGGCGTGCGATCAGCCCCTGCAATGCCTGTTCCAGGGCGCCAGCCTCGAACTCACCCTTGAGCCGTAGCGCCGTACAGATGTTGTAGGCCGCCGATTGTGGTTCGAGCAGCCACAAGAACCACTGGCGCTGCTGTGCGTAGGAAAGCGGTAACAAGCCGCTTTCGCGTGCGGGCACGATCGGCAGGCGGGCGACGTTGACACCCGCCTGGTGCAGTTTGCGGTACAGTTGCTGGCGCTTGTTGCCGTCCAGCCCCCGGATGCGTTCAATCAGTTCCTGGGAACGTGCTGGATCAGGCTTGAGCATTGTTTTCCTCCAGTTCATCGAGCGCGTCGAAGATCAGGTCGAGTTCGTCAGTGGATGCCTGCCCGGCCGCGGCACCTTCAAGGTAATCCGCCAAATCGACGAGCTTGCGCAATCCTTGGAATGCCTTGATAGGCAGTTCGATGCCAAATGCGTTGCGAATGCGCGACAGCAGCATGACTACCTGCAGCGAGTGCCCGCCAAGTTCGAAGAAGTCATCGTCCAGGCCCACTTCGGGCACACCGAGCACCTCGCACCATAGGCCGGCCAACTGGCGCTGGGTCTCATCAACAGGTGGCCGGTGGGCGACCCGCCCCTGACCTGGAGCCACGCTCGGCAGCGCTTTGCGTTCGAGTTTGCCGTTAGGGCTCAGTGGCAGGCGGTCGAGCAACAACAGGTAGGTAGGTACCATGTATTCGGGCAGCAGCGCCTTCAGGCGGGCCCTGAGTACGTCGCGTAACAGGGCCTGTGCGACCTCATCGGCGCTGTCCAGCGCAGCAGGCACCACATAGCCCGCCAGTTGCACGTCGGCACCACTGCCCACGGCCAGCACTGCGGCTTCACGCACTTCAGGCTGTTCCAGCAGGCGCGCCTCAATCTCGCCCAGTTCGATACGCAGGCCGCGGATCTTCACCTGATGGTCGATACGCCCCATGTACTCGAGCACCCCATCGGCGCGCTGGCGGGCCAGGTCGCCGGTGCGGTACAGCCGCTGGCCATTACCGAACGGGCTGGCGACGAAGCGCTCGGCGGTCAGCCCCGGACGACGGTGGTAACCCCGCGCCAGGCCTTCACCGCCCAGGTACAACTCGCCCACCAACCCCGCCGGTAACGGCGACAGGTCGTCAGCCAGCACATAGGTGCCCAGGTTGGCGATGGGCTGCCCGATCGGCACGCTGTCCAGGCCTTCGTCGCGGCAAGTCCAGTGGGTGACGTCGATGGCAGCCTCGGTAGGGCCATAGAGGTTGTAGAGCCCGGCATTCGGCAACTTGGCGAACACCTGCTGCTGGGCATCCACCTGCAGCGCCTCACCGCTGCAGACGATGCGTGTAAGGCTGGTGCAACGCGACACGCCTTCATCCTGCAGGAACACCTGCAACATCGACGGTACGAAGTGCA
Source organism: Pseudomonas sp. S60 (assembly GCF_016647865.1). Taxonomy (NCBI): domain Bacteria; kingdom Pseudomonadati; phylum Pseudomonadota; class Gammaproteobacteria; order Pseudomonadales; family Pseudomonadaceae; genus Pseudomonas; species Pseudomonas sp. S60. The sequence goes on from NZ_JACVVH010000064.1 coordinate 3,028, forward strand.
GGGTGGTGATGCCCTGCTGCTCGATCAACCGCACCAGCCGTGCCGGCTCGCGATGATCGCCCGGCGCCGCGACCACCAGGCGGGCACCGGCCATCAGCGGCCAGAAGAACTCCCACACCGAAACGTCGAAGCTGAATGGGGTTTTTTGCAACACCGCGTCCGTGGCATCCAGGCCGTAGGCCTGCTGCATCCAGCACAGCCGGTTGGTCAGCGCCTTGTGGCGGTTGCCTGCGCCCTTGGGGTTACCGGTGGAGCCGGAGGTGTAGATCACATAAGCCAGGCTTTCCGGCTCAAGCTGCACCTGGGGCGCAGTCAGCGGGTAGTTCAGGTGAGTCTGCCGGTCGAGACACAGTGCACGCAAACCCGCTGGCAGCGGCAATTGTGGCAGCACCTCGGTCTGTGTCAGCAGCAACGCCATACGGCTGTCATCGAACATGTAGGCCAGGCGTTCGCGGGGGTATTCGGGGTCCAGCGGCACGTAGGCAGCACCGGCCTTGAGCACCGCCAACAGGCCAAGGACCATCTCCACGCTACGCTGGGCGGCGATGCCGACCAATACGTCCGGGCCCGCGCCCTGCTCGATCAGTTGATGGGCCAGTTGGTTGGCCTGCTGATCCAGCTCGCGATAGCTCAGCTGACGCTCGCCGAACACCAGAGCCACGGCATCTGGCGTCTTGCGCGCCTGGGCTTCGATCAACGTATGTACACAGATGTCCAGCGGGTAGTCGGCGACGGTGGCGTTCCACTGTTCGACCACCTGCTCCTGTTCGGGCGCAGTGAGCATGCCTAGCTCGCCAAGGGCGCGCTGTGGGTTTTGCGCCAGGGCGTCGAGCAGCTGTGCCATGTGGCCATTGATGCGGCGGATGCGCTCGGCGCTGAAGTATGCCAGGTCGAAGCTGTAGTGCAGCGCCAGGCGCTCACCCTGGGTCACGCCCAGGGTCAGTGGGTAGCTGGTCAGGTCACTGTGTCTGGCCGGACCGAACTTCAGGCCCTGCGGTGCTCCGCGCTCCAGCGCCTCGGAAACCGGGAAGTTTTCAAACACCAGGATGTTGTCGAACAGGGCCTCACCGCTATGGCCGACCCAGCCCTGCACTTCGAACAGGGCACTGTGTTCGTGCTCGCGCATGGCCAGGCTCAGGTCCTGCAGGGTATGCAGCCACTGCGCCACGGTTTGTTGCGGGTGCGGGCTGGCGGCCAGGGGCAGGGTATTGATGAACAACCCCAACTGGTTTTCCACCCCCGGCAGATCAGCCGGGCGACCGGCCACGGTAGTGCCAACGGTGACGCAATCCTGGCCGGTGTAACGCTGCAACAGCAACAGCCAGGCAGCTTGCACCAATGTGTTGAGGGTAACTTTCTGCTGCCGCGCGAAGGCGTTCAGGCGCTGGGTCGCGGCCTCGTCGAAATCATGGTGCAACAGCTCGTGGCCGCTGCTGCTGGCAGGCTCGGCGCCTGTCCGGACCAGCAGCGTCGGCGCCTCGAACGCCGCCAGGCGCTCTTTCCAGAAGCGCTCGCTGCTCTGCGCATCGCGCTGCTGCAGCCACTGGATGTAGTCGCGATAACTCCCCAGCGGGCGCTCGGACGCCTTGCCGTGGTATCGCTGCATCACCTCACCCAGCAACTGCGAGCTGCTCCAGCCGTCCATGAGGATATGATGGTGGGTGAACATAAGGTGATGACGATGTACGCCGGTACGCACCAGCGTCAGGCGCAGCAAGCCGGGGCGCGACAACTCGAAGCCACGGGCGCGGTCCTGCTCGGCCAGTGCCTGCAGGGCGCCGTCCAGGTCACCGCTACCGCGCCAGTCAACGCAGGTGAAATCCAGCGGCAGGTGGCGATGGATGATCTGCAACTGCTGGCCGCCGCCTTGCCAGACGAAGGCGCTGCGCAAGATACCGTGGCTATCCATCGCCGCCTGCCATGCGCCGCGGAAACGTTCGACGTCAAGGCCATCCACATCTACGCACAACTGGTTGACGTACTCGCCGCTGCCCTGCTCCAGCAGGCTGTGGAACAACATGCCCTGCTGCATGGGCGACAGCGGATAGATATCCTCGACCTGGCTGGCCGGCACCTCAAGCGCATCCAGCTGGGCCTGGTCGATGCCCGCCAGCGGGAAGTCGGACGGCGTGATACCCATGGACCCGGGCTGGCAGCAATGCTCGACCAAGGCGCGTAGCTGCTCATCGAAGCTGGCGGCCAGGTGGTCGATGGTAGCGGTGTCGAACTGTGCACTGCTGAAGGTCCAGCGCATCTCCAATTCACCGTCGTAGACCTGGCCCTCCACCTCCAGCCAGTTACCCAGCGGTGCATCTTCGCTCAATTCGGCACCAGCGCCTTCGTGGGCGGGCACCAGCAGCGCACCTTCGTCGAAACTGGCGTCAAACTGCCCCAGATAGTTGAAGGTCACGCGTGGCTGCGGCAGTGCCGCGAGGGTATCGCGCACCGGCTGTGGGCCAAGGTAGCGCAGCACGCCGAAGCCCAGGCCTTTGGCCGGCACCGCGCGCAGTTGTTCCTTGATGGCCTTGAGGCTGGCCGCCACGTCGTCGTGGGCTGTGAGGCGTACCGGGAACAGGCTGGTGAACCAGCCCACGCTACGGCTCAGGTCGATTGCGGCGAACAAGTCCTCACGGCCATGGCCTTCGAGCTGGATCAGGGCGTCGGCATGGCCGGTCCAGCCACACAGGGTTCGGGCCAGGGCGGTGAGCAGCAGGTCATTGACGTGGGTGCGGTAGGCGGCAGGCGCCTGCTGCAACAGTTGGCGGGTGGCCTGGCGATCAAGACGGCTGCGGACCACCTGGCGGTGACGGCTTCGCAGGCTGCCCTGCGGGCGATCGCACGGCAGGTCGAGGGGGGCATCGCGCAATACGCCGGCCCAATAGCCCAGCTCGTCCTGCATGGCCTGGGTTTGTGCCCATGCGCTCAGGCGCTCGGCCCAAGCCTGGACCGAGCTGGTCTTGGCTGGTAGTTGCACCGGCAGGCCTTGCAGCGACTGGCTGTACGCCTGTTGCAGGTCCTCCAGCAGGATGCGCCAGGACACACCATCCACGACCAGATGGTGAATAGCCAGTAGCAGGCGCTGGCTACCATCGTCCAGCGTCGTCAGTACCGCACGCAACAGTGGACCCTGGGCAAGGTTCAAGCTGGCCTGCGCCTGGGCGTTCACTTCGACAAGCTGCCCAAGGGACACACCCTCGTGCACCCATAACAGGTCTTCATCGCCCGAGATCGGCGCGGCGATCCGTGCTTGCCAGCACCCCGCCTGTTCCAGGAAGCGCGAGCGCAACACGTCGTGATGGGTAACGATCGATCCCAGTGCCTGGCGCAGGGCATCAGCCTGCAAGGCTTGCTTCGGTTGCAACAGCAATGCCTGGTTCCAGTGGTGGCGCGCCACAATGGGCTGGGCAAAGAAATCGCACTGAATCGGCAACAACTCCAGCGGCCCGTGCACCGGGCCCTGGGCGATCACTACACCCTCCTCGCCCTGGCGAGCGACACTGGCCAGGCCCTGTACGGTCTGATGCTGGAACAGGTCCTTGGGGCTGAACAGCAAACCGGCCTGACGGGCACGGCTGACCACCTGGATCGACATGATCGAGTCGCCGCCCAGCTCGAAGAAGTTGTCGGTGACACCGACCTGCTCGCGCTTGAGCACATCTTGCCAAATGGCCGCGATTCGCTGTTCCAGCGCAGTGCGTGGCGCCACGTGGCTGCGCTGCATCTCGTTGGCATCGGGGCGTGGCAGGGCCTTGCGGTCGAGCTTGCCGTTGGGGCTGAGGGGGAACTGGGCCAGCAGCAGCAACTGCGCCGGCACCATGTAGTCGGGCAGATGCGCTTGCAAGCCGCTGCGAATGGTTTCGCGCAGGGCAACCTGGGTGGCCGGATCGGCGTCGACCAGGTCGCGCTCGGCCGGCACCACATAGCCCACCAGTTGCAGGCCATGGGCACCCGGTACCGCCAGTACCAAGGCATCGGCTACTTCATCGCGCTCCAGCAGACGCGCTTCGATCTCACCCAGCTCGATACGGAAACCTCGGATCTTCACCTGGTGGTCGATTCGACCGGCGTACTCGATCACCCCTTCGGCATTGAAACGGGCCAGGTCGCCCGTGCGGTACAGGCGTGCGCCAGCACCGCTGTACGGGTCAGGGATGAAACGCTCGGCGCTCAACCCTGGACGCTGGAAGTACCCACGCGCCAGCAACTCACCCCCGATCACCAGTTCGCCGACCACCCCTACCGGCGCCGGCAAGCCATTGTCGTCCAGCACCAGGATATTGCGCCCTGGTAGAACGGAGCCGATCGGCAGGGTCAGCGGGATCAGGCGCTTGCCTTGCACATAGTCGTCGCAATCGAGGGTAGTGGCGGTGACCGTCGCCTCGGTCGGGCCGTAGGTGTTGAGCAAGCGCACATGGCCCAGCCCGGCCTGACGCCAGGCCAGCAGGCCTTCCGGCGGCATCGCTTCGCCACCCCCGTGCACCTGGCGCAGTACGCCATAGTCACGCGGGCCGACGGTGGCGAATTCCTTGGCCAGCATGTGCCAGTAGGCGGTGGTCAGGTCCATTACGCTGATGCGTTGCTCGACCAGTTGGCGATAGAGGGTTTCGGCGTCCCAGATCTCACTACCGCGGATCACCACCGAGGCACCGCAGATCAATGCCGGGTAGAGCTGTTCGACGAAGCCGTCGAAGTTGAAGGTGGCGAACTGTAGCACCCGGTCGGCAGCGCTCAGCTCGAAGAAGCCCAGCGACACGTGGGCGTGGCGCACCAGCGCACGGTGGCTGATACCGACGCCTTTGGGCCGGCCGGTGGAGCCGGAGGTGAACATGACGTAGGCCAGGTTACCGGGCAAGGCGCGGTTGGCCAGGTCGCTGTCGTCGCTCTGTGCCCAGGCTTCCTGATGGTCCAGGCAGAGGGTTTGCACACCCTGGGGCAGCGGCAACCGCTGCAGCAGGCTGTCCTGGGTCAGGACCAGGCGGCTGCCGCTGTCTTCGATCATGCACTGCAGGCGGTCGGCCGGGTATTGAGGGTCGAGTGGCACGTAACCGCCACCGGCCTTGAGCACCGCCAGCAGGCCGATAACCATGTCCAGGCCTCGCTCCAGGGCGATGCCGACCAACACCTCACGGCCCACGCCACGGTCGACCAGGGTGCGGGCCAGGCGATTGACCCTGGCATTGAGTTCCCCGTAAGACAACTGCCGGCCCTCGAAAACCAGCGCGACTGCCTCAGGCGCACGGGCGGCCTGGATCTCGAACAACTCATGCACCGTCAGCTCGTTGGGGTATCGAGCCTCGTTGCGGCCCCAGCCCTCCACCACCTGCTGGTATTCCTGCGGGTCCAGCAGTGCAATGTCGCCGATGCGCTGGGCCGGGTTGGCGACCATCGCCCGCAACACGCTTTGCCAGTGCCGGGCCAGGCGCTCGATGGTCGGCGCTTCGAACAGGTCACAGGCGTAGGTGAAGGCGGCATTCAAGCGGCCACCCTGCTCAAAGGTGTCCAGGCTCAGATCGAATTGGGTGGTGCGACTTTCCCACTCGATGACGCTCAGTTCCAGGTCCTTGCCCACCGTCAGGCGGGTGACGTCAGCCACTTCCGGCTGGTGGTTGTACATCACCTGGAACAACGGGTTGTAACTCAGGCTGCGTTCAAGCTTGAGGGCGTCCACCAGGCATTCGAACGGTAGGTCCTGATGATCCTGGGCGCCCATGCAGGTGTCTTTGATATCAGCCAGCATCTCGGCCACCGAGGTCATGCCGTCAAGCTGGCTACGTAATACCTGGGTGTTGACGAAAAAGCCGATCAGGCCCTCTGTCTCGTTGCGGTTGCGGTTGGCGACGGGTACGCCGATGCGCAGGTCGCCCTGGCCGCTGTAGCGGTGCAGGACAATGTTGAATGCCCCCAGCAGCAGCATGAACAGGGTCACCCCCTGCTGGCGGGACAATACGCGCACCTGCTCGACCAGTTGCTCATCCAGGGCCAACTGGTGGCGGCGCCCCGCGTAAGTCGGCTGCACCGGGCGCGGATGGTCACTGGGCAGTTCCAGCACGGGGTGTTCATCACCCAGCTGCGCCCTCCAGTAATCCAGCTGGCGCTGCTGCTCGCCCGCCTCCAGCCAACGGCGCTGCCACAAGGCATAGTCGCTGTACTGCACCGGCAGTGCCGCCAGTCGCGGCTGGTCACCTTGATCATGGGCGTCGTAGAAACGGCAGAACTCATCGATCAGCACAGTCATCGACCAGCCGTCAGACACAATGTGATGCAGGGTCAACAGCAGCACGTGCTCCTGTTCGGCCAAACGTAGCAGGCGTACCCGCAGCAGTGGGCCGTTAGCCAGGTCGAATGGCTGTTGCGCCTGGGCCTCGGCCTCGGCGGCCACTTCGGCTTCGCGCTGCTCGGGCGACAGCGCGCCGAGGTCGCGCCAGGCTATGGTCAGCGCCTGCTCGCAGGGCACCTGGCACAGGCTGTCGTCTGGCAATTGGCGAAATACCGTACGCAGGGTTTCGTGACGTTCGACCAGACTGGCAAACGCCTGCTCCAGCGCCTGAGGGTTGAGCGCCCCTTTCAAGCGCACCGCGGCGGGTAGGTTGTAGGCGCCGCTGTGCGGGTCCAGGTGCCAGAGAAACCACATCCGCTGCTGAGCATAGGACAGGGCCTGACGGTCCTGGGCCTCTATATCCCTAGGGATGGGGAACTGGGAGAAATCCACCCCTTCCTTGCGTAGCGCCGCCAGGAACACCTGGCGTTTTTCCGCGGGCAGGCCGATGAACCGGCGAGCGAGTTTCAGGGCGTCTTCAGCATTCATTTCTTGGCATCCGGAGCGTGGGTCGAATAACCCGATGACAGGTCGTCCCTATAGAACGAACCCAAGCCGGAAAAATTAGCGTTGGCCGGCCAGAGCCGGTCAACCGGGCCGGCGTGACGCTAAATTGTCCGGCGCAGGCTTCGTCCAATCGGTGAACCCGATCCCAAAGGACTTGCCATGTCCACCACTTCCACTCTCGCCACTGCCATGCAGCGCGGCCTGCGCAGGCTGGCCACCGGCCTGGTGCAAAAGCCCAGCGCTTACCGGATGTTCGACCTGCAACTGGTCGACAAGGTCACGCTCAGCCCCTCGCTCTGCCGCTTGGTATTTACCGGGCCCGATGTCGGCAGCATGCAACGCACCGGGCCCGACCAGCGGGTCAAGTTGTTCTTCCCGGCTGCCGACGGCAGCCTGCCCACCCTGCCGCACGGCAGCCACTGGAACGAGGCGCGCAAAAAACTGCCGGAAGCCGCCCGCCCGCCCATGCGCACCTACACCATCCGCGCCCTGCGCCGGGAGGCGCTGGAGGTGGACGTGGACTTCGTCCTGCACGGCGTCAACGGCCCGGCCTCGGCCTGGGCCACCCAGGCGCAGGTGGGCGATTGCCTGCAGATGCTGGCGCCCAACCTGGCCTACGAAGGCGACCCAGGGGGTTACGAATGGAAGCCACCACAGGGTGTACGCACTGTTTTGCTGATAGGCGATGAAACCGCGCTGCCGGCGATTGCCGGCGTGCTCGAAGCGCTGGCCCTGACGCAACCCGACCTGGCGGTACAGGCGTTCATCGAGGTGCCGCTGGAGGCCGATTGCCTGGCGCTTGTGCATGGCAGTGCCGTTCAGTTGCACTGGCTGCCGCGCGACCTGCTGGGCTGTGCACAAGGGCAGGCCATGCTGCATGCCGTGCGCGAACTGGCAAGCCTGCCGCACGGGCTGACGGCAGCACCGGCAAAGCTTGAAGACGTGGACATCGACACCCGCATCCTGTGGGAGCAGGCCAGCGGCAAACGCAGCGCGTTCCATGCCTGGGTGGCAGGGGAGTCAGGCACGGTGATGGACATACGCCGCTACCTGATCAAGGAGCGCGGCCTGCCGCGCGATTGCCTGACCTTGATGGGTTACTGGCGCGCCGGGCGAACCTTCGACTGACGCGCCACCACCGGGGGCGCATGGCCCCCGGTACGGGCTCAGACAGCCGCGACCAGGGCATCGGCAAAGCGCCGTGCCACTTCATCAATCTGCTCGCCACTGATGATCAGCGGCGGCAAAAAGCGCACCACCGCGCCATGGCGGCCGCCCAGCTCCAGAATCAGGCCACGCTTGAGGCACTCGCGCTGCACCCGGGGTGCCAGCGCCCGGTGGGCGGGCGGGTGCCCTTGGGCATCCCTTGCACCGTCAGGGTCGACCAACTCCACCCCCAGCATCAGCCCGCGGCCACGGATATCGCCCAGTTGCGGGTAATCCTTCTGCAAGGTGGTGAGGTGCCCGCGCAACCGCTGGCCCATGGCCTCGGCGTGGTCGGCCAGGCGATGCTCCACCAGGTAGTCGAGCACGGCCGAGCCGGCCGCCATGGCCATCTGGTTACCGCGGAAGGTGCCGGCATGGGCGCCTGGCTTCCAGGTGTCCAGCCAGTCGCGGTACACCACCACGGCCAGCGGCAAGCTGCCACCGATGGCCTTGGACAAGGTGACCACGTCCGGCACGATGCCGGCGTGTTCGAACGCGAACATGCGCCCGGTGCGGGCAAAGCCGCTCTGGATTTCGTCGACGATCAGCGCCACCCCGGCCTGCTCGGTGATGCGGCGTACGCCCTTGAGCCATTCGATGTCCGCGGGGATCACCCCGCCTTCGCCCTGCACCACTTCAAGGATTACCGCTGCCGGCAGCGGTACACCGCTTTCAGGGTCGAGCAGCAGGTTTTCCAGGTAATGCAGGTTGGCCTTTACCCCCGCCTCGCCGCCCAGCCCGAACGGGCAGCGGTAATCGTAGGGGTACGGCATGAACTGCACGCCGCTGCCCAACAGCGCACCCAGTGGCTGCTTGGGCCCCAGGCTGCCCATCAGGCTCAGCGCGCCCTGGCTCATGCCGTGGTAAGCGCCCTGGAACGTGATGATGGTGCTGCGGCCGGTGGCGCTGCGCACCAGCTTGAGGGCGGCCTCCACTGCATCTGTGCCGGTGGGCCCGCAGAACTGCACCTTGGCCTCGCGTCGCAAGGCTTCGGGCAGCACGCCGAACAAGTCCTGGACGAAGCGGTCCTTCACCGGTGTGGTCAAGTCCAGGGTGTGCAGGGGCAGTTCCTCGGCCAGCACGCGCTGGATCGCTTCGACCACCACCGGGTGGTTGTGCCCCAGCGCCAGGGTACCGGCCCCGGCCAGGCAGTCGATGAACTGGCGGCCTTCGACGTCTTCGACATGGATACCCCGCGCCCGCTTGAGCGCCAGCGGGATGCGCCGGGGGTAGCTGCGGGCGTTGGATTCCTGCTGCTGCTGGCGGTGCAGCAGCGGCGAGTCGGTGAATTCGTACAGGGGCTGCGGCGCATTGGCCGGGGCGACCTGAGCAAGGCTGGTAGCGGTGGACATGGTGAATCCTCGCAAGCAAGCGAATGGGCAGTTGTCGCTTTGGAAACGCTTGGGTGCGAGGAGGATTTAGCGGTTGTTGCTGGATTTCTTGTCAGTGCCCGGCGCGCGCCGGTACCTGCAGCAGCACCCGCAACCCATCGGCATGGCTGTCAAAGCGCAGGCTACCGGCGCAGCGTTGCACGATGGCCTGGACAATCGCCAGCCCCAACCCGCAGCCCCCACTCTGCCCATTGCGCCAGAAGCGCTCAGTGAGGTGCTCAAGGTCGGCTTCGGCGATGCCTGGGCCATGGTCGCGCACCATGAAGCCCACCTGCCCATCGGCCATCTGCACCTCCAGCTCTACGGCCTGATCGCCGCCATGGCGCAGGGCGTTGTCCAGCAGGTTGCGCAGCGCCGCCACGGCCAATGGCGCCGGCATGCCCAGGTAGACCTGTGTGGCTTCTTCGGGCAAACGCAGCACGATCCGCCGGTTGTCGCCGCCACCTGCATCCTGCACCGCCTGGCGGGCCACCTGCTCGGCGCTGCACTGGATGCCGTCGTCAAACGACAGGCTGCCCTCCACCCGTGCCAGCATCAGCAGCTGCTCCAGGGTGCGGTGCATGCGGTCGGTACCCTGCTCGGCATGCTCCAGCGCCTGCTCGCGCACGGCGCCATCGGTCATGCGCGCCACCTGCAGGTGGGTCTTGATGGCCGTGAGCGGGCTGCGCAGCTCATGGGCGGCATCATCGGTGAGGCGCCGCTCGCGTTCGATGGTTTGGCCGATGCGCGCAAACAGCTGGTTCTGGGTTTCCAGCAGCGGCTGCAGCTCGCTGGGCATACCGGCTACCTGCAGCGGCTCGACGCTGTCGGGGCGCCGCCGCCGCAGGGCATCGCGCATGCGGTTCAACGGCTCCAGCCCCTTGCCCAGGCCGATCCACAGCAGCCCCAGGCTACCAAGCAGGGCCATGAGCACCGGCGCCGAAGCGGCCAGCAAAATCGACTGGTTCAGGGCCTCGCGCTCCAGGTGCCGGTCGGCGGTGGTGATGCGCACATCACCATGGTTGTAGGTAAAGGTGCGCCACGATGCGCCGTCGATGGTCTGGTCACGGAAGCCGCTGCGCTGGTCATCCATGGTGCCGTCGTGCTTGTGGTTGGTCGCCAGGATTTCGCCGCGCAACGAGCTGACCTGGCAGGCCATGCCGTCCGGCACGCTGAGTTGGTCGGCCGCATAGTGGGTGCCTTCGCCCTTGACGCTGAGCGGTTGCGGCAACTGGTCGATGAGCCCGGCCACCATGCGCGCCGATGCCACCAGGCGCTGGTCGAGGGAAAACATCATCTGCTGGCGCAAATCACGCAGCATCCAGGCGGCCGCCAGCACCCAGATGACCACGAAGGCGCTGCCCAGAATGAGGCTGAGGCGTACCCGCAGGCTCATGATACTACCCCTTCCGGCGCCTGCGCCGGGCCCAGCCGGTAACCCAGGCCGCGCACCGTCTCGACAATACCGTTGCCAAGCTTGCGCCGCAGGTGATGGATGTGCACGTTGAGGGCGTTGCTCTCGACCTCATCATTGAAACCGTACACGCAGTCCTTGAGCTGGTCGCTGGACAGCACGCGCCCGGGGTTCTGCAGCAATGCCTGCAGCAGTGCCTGCTCACGGCGCGACAGGTCCACCGCCTGGCCCGCCAGGGTGGCCTCGCAGCTGCTGGGGTCGTAGCGCAACGGGCCGTGCTCGATCACGTTTACCGCGCGGCCGGCCACCCGCCGCAGCAGGGTGTGCAGGCGCGCCGCCAGCTCGCGCAGGTCGAAGGGCTTGAGCAGGTAGTCATCGGCACCGGCCTGCAGGCCATCGACACGGTCGGTGACCGCATCGCGGGCGGTGAGCACCAGCACGGGCAGCGTCTCGCCCTGCTGACGCAGGCGGCGCAGCAGCTTCAGGCCGTCTTCGTCGGGCAGGCCAAGGTCCAGGATCATCACGTCGAACTGCGCAGCCTGCAGCATGGCCCGCGCCGCGCCGGCGTTGCCCACACGGTCCACGGTCAGGCCCTGGGCAGTAAGGCCGGCGCAGATGCCAGCGGCGATCAGGTCATCGTCCTCGCAGAGCAGAACGTGCATGGTGGGGCTCCCGGATGGTGTGGCAGGCATTGCACCTTGGGCGGATTAAGGGGGGATTATGAACCCTTTGCGGCCCACTGAGGTGTTTTGCCGGCTACTGCAGGGCGCCGGGTGTGTCGACATCGCGCAGCACACCTGCATCATCCAGGTGCACCCGCACCTGGCGTGCGCCGTGGGCCTGCACGATCACCCGTGCGCCCTGGTCGCCGGCCAGTTGCTGCAGCGCGGGCCACAGGTCGCGGCCAAAGATCACCGGGTGGCCGCTGTGCCCGTCATGGCAGGGCACAACGATGGTGCTGGGGCTGGCGGCCTGGGCAAGGCGACGCAAACTGGCTGTTGCAATCCATGGCATGTCGCCCAGCAAAATCGCTACGGCCTGTTCCGGGCTGTCTGCCAGCGAAGCCACACCGGCGGCGAGGCTGTGCCCCATGCCACAGGCCGCTTCGGGGCTGATGACGACCCTGCAATCGGCCGGGAGGCCAAACGCTTCGGCCCGTTCACCCTCGCGCAGCACGACCCGCACGTCCTCGAACACTGCCCGGGCGTTATCCACACTGTGCGCCAGCAGGCTCCGGCCGTCGGCCATGACGGCCAGCCGCTTGTCGCCGCCAAAGCGCACGCCACGCCCGGCCGCCAGTACCAGGGCGACCACCGTCACAGGGCAGCCCGCTGGATGCCGTTGCGCACGCGCAGCACGTCGGCGAGCACCGCCAGGGCGATTTCCGCCGGGGTCTTGCTGCCCAGGTTCAGGCCAATGGGCGCATGAATACGGCCCAGCTCCGGTGCACCCAGGCCACCAATGCGCTGCAGGCGTTCCCGACGCTTGTCGGAGGTTGCCCGCGAGCCCATCACGCCGATGTAGAACGCGTCGGTGCGCACGGCCTCGAGCATGGCGAGGTCATCGATCTTGGGGTCGTGGGTGAGCGCCACCACCGCCGTGTCGGCATGGCAGCCACCATTGATGATGAATTCGGACGGCAGCTCGCGGCGCAGCTCGATGCCGTCGATGTGCACGCCAGCAAGCACCTCTTCGCGGGGTTCGCACAGCACCACCTCGAACCCCATGCCCCTGGCGAACTCGGCGCAGTACTGGGCGACGCTGGAGTAACCCGCCAGCAGCAAGCGCTGGGCCGCGCCAACACGCAGTTGCACGCTGTTGCCTTCCCGCTGTACCCGCGGACCCTGGCTGAGATCGTCGGCCAAGCCTTGCAGGCCTTCGGGCACCCTCACCTGTCGCAGCACCCGGCGCTGGCCCAGCTGCGCGCTTTCCAGTTGCCGCAGGTGGCCCTGCACCTCGCAGCTGGGGGCAAGGTTTTCGACCAGCACGTCCAGCACCCCGCCGCACGGCAGGCTCACCTGCGAGCGTGCATCACTGCCATCGCCATAACGCACGATGGCGGCCGGCTCAGGGAATTCGCCCAAGGCCACCCGCTCGAGAAAATCGTCTTCCACGCAGCCGCCGGACAACGAGCCCAGCCACTGGCCAGCGGCATTCACCGCCAGCAGCGAACCCGGCGCACGAGGCGCCGAACCGTAGGTGGCCAGCACCGTGCACAGCCAGACACGCTGGCCGGCACCCGACCACTGCAACGCCTGGCGAACCACCTGTAGATCGAGATGCTGCACGCTTCACTCCGCCTTCAGCTCGGCCAGCTGTTGTTCACTAAAGTCACCGGGCAAGCCACCCCATGCCTGACGCAGATAGTTGACCATGTCGGTCACCTGGCGTTCATCGAGTTTGTCAGCGAACCCCGGCATGGGCTGCATGCGCTCGAAGCCGGTGAATTGCTGCTCGCCAATGCCGTCCAGGATCACCTTCACCAGGTTACGCGAGTCGCCCTGGCGCAGCACGGTGTTGCCTTGCATGGCCACGGCAATGTGCGGCTTGCCCTCGCCTTCCACACCGTGGCAGCCGGCACACACGTTCAGGTACTGCTGGCGGCCACGCTGGGCACTGGCGGCCATCTGCGCCGCCGGTACAGGCTCGATCACCCTGGCCTTCGGTGGTGGGTCACCCAGCAAGAAGCTGGCCATGGCCGCGAGGTCGGCGTGCTCCAGGTGCTGGGTACTGTGGTGCACCACCGGGAACATCTCGTTGAACATGCTGCCCTGGGCACTGATGCCCTGCTTGAGAAACGTGGTCAGGTCCGGCTGCGTCCAGCCCCGCTCGGCCAGGTCCTGGGCCAGCAGGCTCGGGGCCAGGTAGCCGTTGAGCAGGCCGCCCTGCAGGCGTTGGCCCTGCTGCAGGGCACCCACGGCATTGCGCGGGGTATGGCATTCGCCACAGTGGCCCATGACCTCGACCAGGTACTGCCCGCGCTGCCATTCGGGGCTTTTGCCCACCGCTGGCTGCAACTGCACGCTTTTGCCATACAGCAAATTCCAGCCGCTGAGCCCCAGCCGCACATTGAACGGAAAGCGCAGCGCCGTCTGTGGGGCCGGGCGGTGGATGGGCGGCACCGTCATCAGGTAGGCAAGAATGGCGTCGGCGTCCTCGCGCCGCATCAGGTGGTACGAGGTGTAGGGCATCGCCGGGTAAAGGTTGGCGCCGTCCTTGCGCTTGCCTTCAGTGAGGGCGGCGAAGAACTCGTCAGCGCTGTAGTTGCCGATGCCGTACTGCTTGTCAGGGGTGATATTGCTGCCGTAAATGGTGCCAAACGGCGAGTCGATCGGCAGGCCACCGGCAAACGGCGCCCCACCTTTGGCGGTGTGGCAGGCCATGCAGTCGGCAGCACGTGCCAGGTACTGGCCGCGCTTGACCTGGGCCGGGTCGGCGGCCAGCACCGGGGCTGCCAGTGCGAGCCCCAGGGCGAATGCCAGGGTGTTCCGTAGCCAACCCATGTTCAACCCTCCTTCACCAAACCGAGGTCGTCGAGCACCGCACGGGTGGCCTGGTAATAGCGCACATAGCCGGTGCAACGGCAGAGGTGGTGGCCCAGGCTGGCCTCGATACGGTCCTGCACTTCGCTCTGTTTCAGCGGCTGGCGCTGGGCGGTTTCCACCAGCACCGTAGCGGCGTTGACGAACCCCGGCGCGCAATAGCTGCACTGGAATGCAAACAGGTCGACGAACTTCTGCTGGATCGGGTTCAGCGTCAGGTTGCCGGCCGGGTCCTGGCTGGCATGGCCTTCGATGGTGCGCACCCGCTTGCCCTCGAAATAATGCGCACCGGTGATGCAGGTGCGCACTTCCTCGCAGGTGCCGTCGGGGTTGTCGACAATGACCACGCAGGCATGGCAGATACCCTGGCCGCAGCCCAGGCGTGACCCGGTGAGGTTCTGGTGTTCGTGCAGGTAGTCGATCATCGCCAGGTCATCCGGGACTTCGACGGGGCCGACCGGTTGACCGTTGAGGGTCAGTTGCAGGGGACGGTTAGCCATTGAGGGCCTCCTGGATACGGGCTGGGGTGATGGGCAGGTCGCGCACGCGCTTGCCGATGGCATGGGCCACGGCATTGCCGAGGGCGCCGACCACCGGGATCATCACCACTTCGGCAATGCCCTTGGACGGGTCGGTGGGTGACAGCGGCGGCAGTATCTCGCTGGTTTGCGCCCACACCGCCACGTCGCGTGCGTGCGGGAGGCGGTAGCGGTTGAAGTTCCAGTCACCCTCCCCCGGCCCGCCTTCGTACAGGGGCATTTCCTCGGTCAGGGCGTGGCCGATGCCCATGGCAATACCGCCTTCGAGCTGGCCCTTGACCAGCTCGGGTACCAGTACCCGGCCACACTCCACCCAACTGTGGTGGTCGAGCACCTGCACCTGGTGCGTGCCTTTGTTCACTTTTACCTCCACCAGGGTTGCCACCGGGCTGTAGTACGTGACCATGGCGTTGTTCAGTTGGGTAACCGGGTAGGCAGGGTTCTGCCGGTCGAGCAGGTGGTAGCCATGGCTGGTCATCTGCGCCTTCTTGGCGTTTACCGCCCCCTCGCCGTACTTCACAGCCAGCGCGTCCAGCGGGAAGCGCTCACGCACACCGTCGATGACGAAGTCGGCCTCGGCCCAGCTCCAGCGGTTGAAACCGTGCACGCTGACGCCGGTCACCAGGCCCATGGCGTGGGCCTTTTCGGCCAGCTGGGCAAAGGGGATGGGCGCCAGGCCATTGCCGGTGAGTTCGCCATTGACCCATACCGCGTTTTCCCGGCGCACCACCAGCGGGTTGGCCTGGCCGCCATACGGGCCCTGGCGCCAGATGGCCAGGGCCGCCGGCCACAGGCCGTGGTTGAACAGGGCCCGTGCCGCTTCGCGGGTGGCATGGCTGAAGTAGAACGCCGAGTTGGTCGCGGACGACGGCGAAGCCAGCTTGCCGACCCAGCGCGGGTCGCGCAGGGCAGCGTCCTGCTCGGCCTGGGTGATCAGGTACGGGTTGCCGCTGGTACTGAGCTGCAACTCCGGCCATTCGGTCACTGCCGTCTGCACCTCGTCCGCCGAGTGGCCCAGAAAATCGCTGACGACCAGCGCCTGGGAGGTCGACATGCCGGTACCCAGCTCGGTGCCGATATGGCGCAGGCTGATGCGGCCCTCGCGGCTGAATTCAATACTGGCCATCGGCGCCTCGGCGCCGGTGCCGAAGTCTTTCTGGCAGATGGCAAACCCTGTGCCGTACCAGTGGTCCGGGTCGCTGGCCTCGCGCTGTTGCTTGCGCGCAGCCCGCTCGCGCCAGGCCGGGTGCAGCGCTGCCTTGTCGAGAATCTCGTACAGGCGCAAGGCACCTGCAGGTACCGCGCCCTGGGTATTCTTCATGCCCGACTTCAACGCGTTGGCCCGGCGCAGGTCGATGGCATCCACGCCCAGCCGGCCGGCCACTTCGTCCACCATCATCTCGGTAGCAGCCATGGTCTGCAGGGTGCCGTAGCCGCGCATGGAGCCGGCCTCCACAGCGCGGGAGTGATAGGCGGTCACCGACAGGTCGTTCTGCGGCATGTAGTAGATCGACTGCGCGGCGGTGGCACCCACCGCCGCGACCGACGGGCTGTAATTGATGCGCCCGCCACCGTCGCAGGTCATGTCGGCGCGGAAGATCTTGAAGCTGTTGTCTTGCTTGTCCACCGCCAACTGGTAGCGGATGTCGAAGGCGTGGCGCTTGATACCGCTCTGGAACTGCTCGTAGCGGTCGTTGGCCAGGCGTATTGGCACCCCGCCGCCGTACAGCGCGGCAACGGCGGCGTAGAAGACGAAGATGTTGTTGTCCTTGGAGCCATAACCCACGGTATAGCCGGGGTGCATGTTCAGCCGGTTCAGGGCGAAGCGTGACGGCTTGATCATGTGCACGCATTCCTGGGCGGCCTCGAACGGGCACTGGGTGGCCACCACGAAATGCAGGGTGGCGCTGGCCGCGTCGTACCAGCCATTGCCATTATCCGGCTCCAGCGCGGCCGGCTCGATGGACGGCGTTTTGAAGCGCTCGTCGAACACCAGCCAGCCCTGCGGCGGGTTGGCCAACTGGTCTGCCATGCGGTTGGCGTAGAACAAACCCTGCTCGGTCAGGTCGCCGTGCTGGTTAGGCGCTTTGGTCCACACCGGCTTGCGGTTGAGGATGGTGGGAAACAGCGGCGCGTTCTTCAGGCTTGAGAATTCATCCTCATCGAACGGCGTGGCCCCGGCCACGCGTACAAAGCGGAAACTGCCATAAGGGTCGCGCTGGTAAAGCGTTGCCGAGGCGCCATAGCGGATCACCTGGTCGTTGAACTGCAGGGTGCGCTTGGCCTGGCGAAAACGCTCGAAATCGTGCCAGATCAGGATCGCCACCGGGTGGCCGATGAACATCGGGACCTTGCCCGGTGGCAGTAAAGGGTCTGGGGAGTGCGCCTCCGGCCAGGCAATGCCGTCGCGTTCGAGGTCGGCAGCCACCACGATGCGGTCGGGCTGCAGGTCAGCGCCCAGCAGGCTCAGGTCAAAGCCTTCGTAAATACGCTCGGCACGGGTAGCTTTCAGCATCAGTGCGTGGCCCTGCTGGGCAGGCCAGCCGGGCATGTCCTTGGCACGGATATCGCGGGCGAACACCTTATTGCCGCAGACCTTGGACAAGGCGTCGTTACGAAAACGTGCCTTGCCGTCATGGTTCATCCATTTCTGTGGGGAGGCGGTAACGCGCTCCTCCATCAGTGCTGCGAATGCCTGGCTGCCAAGGGGTGCCATGGTCACGCCGACACCAGCAACCAGCCCGCCTTGCAGGAAGGCGCGCCGGGATATATCACGGTTGGACATGCTTGATCCTCTGGGCTGCGCCGTGCAGCCCATGCTTTTTTGATTCTTGTGCAAGGCTCTGTGGGGGACAGTGAGCCGAGTCATGCAGGACAAAAAATTTGACCCAAGCGTCAACTTTACACCAATTTTGCGCTCGCAATCAAAGTCAAGCTGACATTGTGTCGCGGTGTTTCACATTGGCGGCCCCTCCCACGGCTGCCGTTCCAGCCGACAAGGGTTAACCTTGGGTTAATAAACCCGGGCCAGCATGGCCGCATTCGAAATTCTGCCAAGGCAAACACATGCGCGTTCTTCTGCTGTTTCTGACGGTGCTGCTGGCCGGGCCCCTGCAGGCCAACCCGTTCGCCGTCAAACCTGATTTCCTGCCCGTCGAGCAGGCGTTCGTACTTACCCAGGACCGCCAGGCCGACGGCCAGATGCACCTGTATTTTCAAATCAAGCCCGGCTATTACCTGTACCAGAAACGCCTGAAGTTCGACGGCCTGCCGGCTGAGCAGCACCCGCAGTTGCCGCCCGGGCTCAACCACAATGACGAGTTCTTTGGTGACAGCACGGTGTACCGTGAGCAGCTCGAGCTGGTGCTGCCGGCCAGCGCCCGAGGCCAGTTGCGCCTAGGCTGGCAGGGCTGCGCGGACGCCGGCCTGTGCTACCCGCCGCAGACCACGTTGATCGACTTGGGTGGCAGCGCCGCAACGCCGGCGGGCGAACAGGCCAGCGACCAGGCGCTGGCCAGCAACCTGCAGGACGGCAACCTGGCCTGGGGCTTGCTGGCGTTCTTCGGCCTTGGCCTGCTGCTGGCGTTCACGCCCTGCTCGTTGCCGATGCTGCCGATACTGGCCGGGCTGGTGTTGGGCAATGGCGCCAGCGCGCGCCGGGGTTGGCTGCTGGCCGGCGCCTATGTGGTGAGCATGGCCCTGGTCTATGCCGCCTTGGGCGTGGTGGCCGCCCTGCTGGGCGCCAGCCTGCAGGCCTGGCTGCAACAGCCCTGGCTGCTGGGTAGCCTGGCCGCCTTGTTCGTGCTCCTGGCCCTGCCGATGTTCGGTGCCTTCGAGCTGCAACTGCCCGCTGCCCTGCGCGACCGCCTGGACCGTGCAGGCCAGGGCACCCGCGGTGGCAACCTGTACGGTGCGGCCCTGCTGGGTGCGTTGTCCGGCCTGCTGCTGGGCCCCTGCATGACGGCGCCCCTGGCGGGCGCGCTGCTGTACATCGCCCAGAGTGGCGACGTGGTGCAAGGCGGCCTGGTGCTGTTCAGCCTGGGGCTGGGCATGGGCCTGCCCCTGTTGCTGCTGGTGACCCTGGGCAACCGCTTCCTGCCGCGCCCAGGTGCCTGGATGAACCTGGTCAAGGGCGTGTTCGGTTTCGTGTTCCTGGCCATGGCCTTGTACATCTTGCGTACCCTGCTGCCGGCCAGCCTGCTGCTGGCGTTGAGCGGCGCCTGGCTGATCGCCCTGGCCTGGGCGGCGTGGCCGGCGCTGCAGCGCCTGCCGGCCCTGCGCGCCGTGCCGCTGCTGGGCGCGCTGTGGGGTGGGCTGCTGCTGGTAGGCGCGGCTGCCGGCGGCGATGACCTCTGGCAACCCTTGCGGCCGTTCACGGGTGGCGGAGGCGCGCCAGCGGCCAGCCAGGCTGGCGAAGACCACTTCGTCACGGTCAACACCCCAGAAGCCCTGCAACGCGAACTGGACGCTGCCAAGGGCCGTGGCCAGTGGGTGCTGGTGGACTACTATGCCGACTGGTGCGTGTCGTGCAAGGTCATGGAAAAACAGGTGTTCAATCGCCCTGACGTACAGGCCGAGCTGGCAGGTGTGCACCTGCTGCGCCTGGACGTCACCGCAGACACCCCCGCCAGCAAGGCCCTGCTGCAGCGCTACCAGGTGCCGGGGCCGCCGACGCTGATCTGGGTTGGCCCTGAAGGCGACGAGCGCCGCGCCAGGCGCATCACCGGCGAAGTGGATGCAGCGGCGTTCGTGCAACACTGGGCACACACCAGGAGCCAAGGCTGATGCTCACCGTCACCCTGGGGCCGCTCACCATGGCCCTCAACCACCTGCTGCTGCTGGCGGCGCTGGGCATTGCCAGCGTGGTTGGCTGGTGGGTGGCCCGCCGGGGTGGCGAAAGCCCCGAATCTGCATTGTTCAACCTGTTCCTGGTCGGCGTGGTGTGCGCCCGTATCGGCTTTGTCGTGGCCTACTGGCCGATGTACAAGGACGAGCCGTTGCAGGTGATCGACATCCGTGACGGCGGCTTTCTGTTCTGGTCCGGCCTGGTCGGCATGGTGCTGGCGGCTGGCTGGCAGGGCTGGCGCCAGCCCGGGTTGCGCCGGCCTCTGGGGTGGGCGCTGTTCAGCGGCGCCCTGTTCTGGGCGCTGGCCAGCTTGGGCGGCCACCTGTACAGCAAGGGCACCGAGCTGCCAGAACTGACCCTGCGCGATGCCAGTGATCAGCCGGTGGCGCTGCACAGCTACCGTGGCAAGCCGCTGGTCATCAATATCTGGGCCACCTGGTGCCCGCCGTGCCGCCGCGAAATGCCGGTGCTGCAGCAGGCCCAGGGTGAGTACCCGCAGGTGACCTTTCTGTTCGTCAACCAGGGGGAGACCCCGGAAAACGTCAGCACCTTTCTCGCAACCACGGGCTTGAGCCTGACCCACGTGCTGTTCGACGGCACCGGCCTGCTGGCCCAGCGCGTGGGCTCCATGGCCCTGCCCACCACCCTTTTCTATGACGCGGATGGCCGGCTGGTGGGCAGCCACCTGGGCGAACTGTCCCGGGCCAGCCTGCGTCATGGCCTTGAATCATTCGACCGGGCCCCTGCGCCCGGGCCTGCCGTACAAGGAAAATGACATGCGCATCACCCCACTGCTGCCCCTGACCCTGGCCCTGCTGGCCACCCCTGCCGTGTATGCCGAAGACCTGCCCAAAGCCGTTCAGCAGTTGCAGGCCAAGGGCGCTGTCATCAAAGGCAGCTTCGACGCCCCCAACGGCATGCGCGGCTATGCGGCCGAGTACCAGAACAACGGCCTGGCCTTGTATTTGACCCCGGACGGCAAGCATGTGCTGGTGGGTAACCTGTTCGACGAACAAGGCAAGGACCTCACCGCCGAGCCTCTGCAGAAACTGGTGTACGGGCCAATGACCAAGGCATTCTGGGGCAAGATGGAACAGTCTGCCTGGATCGCCGATGGCAAGGCTGACGCGCCGCGCACGGTCTACCTGTTCAGCGACCCGAACTGCCCGTACTGCAGCATGTTCTGGGAGCAGGCGCGCCCGTGGGTAGAGGCTGGCAAGGTCCAGTTGCGCCACATCATGGTGGGCATCATCCGCGAAGACAGCCCCGGCAAATCGGCGGCCCTGCTCGCCGCCAGAGACCCTGCCAAGGCCCTGCAGCAGCATGAAAAAGCCGGCCGCGCGAGCACTCTCAAGGCCCTTGAGCAGGTGCCCGCTGCCGTGCAGCAGAAGTTGGCAGGGAACATGGCCTTGATGCAGGAGATGGGCCTGCAGGCCACCCCGGCGATTTTCTACAAGGATGACCAGGGCAACATCCAGAGCCAGCAGGGTGCACCACGGCCTGAGATGCTGGAGAAGATCTTGGGCAAGCGGTGAATTGGCGGGGGGCGCTGGGTGCTCGCCACAGCAGGGTCTGCGCCTGTGAGACCGAGCGCCGCCCGCGCGGCGCATCGCGAGCTTTGCTCG
>NZ_JACVVH010000065.1:0-23811 GCF_016647865.1 Pseudomonas sp. S60
GCCCCCCCCGCCCCCGCCCCCCCCCCCGGCCCCCCCCCCGCCCCACCACCCCTGCCCCGCCCCCGCACAACCCGAGGCAGAACCCTGGAAACCACAGGAACCCTCAATACCATCAGCAAGGCACCTACAAATGCATAGATAGCCCACTCCCTCAGGTCCGAACGCACGATCCACAAATAGTGCAGCAGCCCCAGGCCGAGTATCACGTAGACCGAGCGGTGCAGCCTTTTCCAGCGAGCGCCCAGCCGGCGTTGGCTGTAACGGTTCGAGGTAACCGCCAGCGCCAGCAGCCCAATGAACCCGAGCGTACCCACAATAATGTAGGGCCGTTTGCGCAGCTCAACGGCCAACTGCCCCCAGTCCAGCCCCAAGATGAAGAACAGGTACGCCAGCACGTGCAACACGATGTAGGCAAATACCCACAACCCCAACTGCCGCCGGATCACCACCCAGCCCGCCCAGCCGGTGATTCTCTGGAGGGGTGTCATGCTCAGCGTCACCAGCAGGAATGTCAGCGCACCAAGCCCAAGACGGTCCATCAGGATCTTGCCTGGGTCCGGGCCCAGCAGGTTCATCGCTGCCTCATACAGCCACCAACCCGGGAACAGGCAACCCACCACGAAAATGGCCAGGCGTAACCAGGGGTAGCGCATCAGTAGTTCTTCCGCAGGTCGAGCCCGGTATACAGCGACGCCACTTCATCGGCATAACCATTGAACATCTGTGTCTGCCGTACATTCGGGCTGAACAGCCCGCTGGGCAGCCGCCGCTCACGTGCCTGGCTCCAGCGGGGATGGTCCACAGTGGGGTTCACGTTGGCGTAGAAGCCATATTCATCCGGTGCGAGCCCTTCCCACGTGGTGCCCGGTTGTTCGGCTACCAGGCTGATACGCACGATCGACTTGATGCTCTTGAAACCGTACTTCCACGGCACCACCAGGCGCAGAGGCGCACCGTTCTGGTTGGGCAGCTCGCGGCCATACATGCCGACCGCAAGAATCGCCAGCGGGTGCATCGCCTCATCCAGGCGCAGCCCTTCCCTGTAAGGCCAGTCGATCAGGGCGAAGCCGGACCGTTGCCCAGGCATGTGCTCCGGATCCTTGAGTGTTTCGAAGCGCACGAAACGCGCTTTGGACGTTGGCTGCACCTGCTTGAGTATCTGGGCCAGCGGGAAGCCCAGCCAGGGTATGACCATCGACCATGCCTCCACGCAGCGCAACCGATAGATACGTTCCTCGAGCTGGTAGGGTTTGACGAAGTCTTCCAGTGCATAGCGCCCAGGCTTGGCCACCTCGCCATCCACCACAATGCTCCAGGGCTCGGTTTGCAGGCTGTCGCCATTGGCCGCCGGGTCACCCTTGTCAGGGCCGAACTCATAGAAGTTGTTGTAATGGGTGGCGTCCTTGTAAGGCGTGATCGCCTCTGCGTCAGCCGTTACTGCCTGCCAGCGGGTATCGTGCAGCTTGTCGGTGAACCACCCTGGCGCGCGCCCGGCCTGAACATCGGCATAGCGCGAGGCTTCGGCCGCGCTCGCGCCGCGCGGCAAAGCGCCCAGGGCCAAGCCAGCCAGCGAACCGCCGACAAGCGCACGACGAGAAAGGTAGATGCCTTCGGGCGTGATCTCCGATGCCTTGCACTCGGAAGACCTGGGAAGCTTGATAAGCATGAGCGGCTCCACAGCACTGGATAACGGATATACCAGTAGGACTATGGAGCCGGAGGGTTATTCCATCATTAAATGTTTGTCACGCCTTTCGCCGGCGTGCCCGCAGCAGGAACTGGATTGGCCCCGAGGCGGCATAGGCGAGGAAGATCAGCAGTAGAATGCGCGGTGGGTCACTGAATACCACGGCGAACACCAGCACCACGGCAAGGATGGCCACAAATGGCACACGGCCTTTCAGGTCCAGTTCCTTGAAGCTGTTGTACTTGATGTTGCTGACCATCAGCATGCCAGCAGCAGCCACCAGCAGCGCCACCAGGAACGAGAGCTTGGAGCCCTGGATGCCATAGTCGCTGAAAGCCCAGACGGTACCGGCAACCACACCTGCAGCCGCCGGGCTGGCCAGGCCGATGAAGTAACGCTTGTCGGCAGTGCCCACCTGGGTATTGAAGCGCGCCAGGCGCAGCGCAGCACCGGCCACATAGATGAAGGCGACCATCCAGCCGACCTTGCCCATGTCACCCAGTGCCCAGCCGAAGGCAAGCAGTGCCGGGGCCACGCCGAAGGCGACCATGTCGGACAGCGAGTCATACTCGGCGCCAAAGGCGCTTTGTGTGTTGGTCATGCGGGCCACGCGGCCATCGAGGCCGTCGAGTACCATGGCGACGAATATCGCGATGGCGGCGAATGCGAAATACTTGCTCGCTTCGCGCGGGTCACCGGCACTGAGCGCGCTCTGGGCGCTCATCGAGCTGATGATGGAGTAGAAACCGGCAAACAGGTTGGCGGTGGTGAACAGGTTGGGCAGCAGGTAGATGCCACGGTGGCGCACCTTGCGCCCTTCGGCGTCATGCCCTTCTTCAACGTGCTCATCGACAGGTAGCAGGCTTTCGGCGTCGGAGGGCTTGTTCGGCTCTTCGGGACGTTCGCTCATGGAGGGTACCTTGCAACAGGGTGGAAAAGGTTCGACACGGGCCTGCTAAACAGGTTCTGACGGCAGGCCACTGGTCTGCTTTATACCAGAAGCTGGCTGCCAGAACGAAAAAACGCGGCCGAGGCCGCGTTTTTTAATCATTCGACAAACCTTAGTTCTTGGTCTTGTCGACGATTTTGTTAGCCGAGATCCACGGCATCATCGAACGCAGTTGCTCGCCGATGATTTCGATGCCGTGAGCGGCGTTGTTGCGGCGCTTGGCGGTCATTGATGGGTAGTTGGTAGCACCTTCGGAGATGAACATCTTCGCGTATTCGCCGTCCTGGATGCGCTTGAGTGCATTGCGCATGGCCTTGCGGGATTCTTCGTTGATGACTTCCGGGCCGGTGACGTATTCACCGTATTCGGCGTTGTTGGAGATCGAGTAGTTCATGTTGGCGATGCCGCCTTCGTACATGAGGTCAACGATCAGCTTCAGTTCGTGCAGGCACTCGAAGTAGGCCATTTCAGGCGCGTAGCCTGCTTCGACCAGGGTTTCGAAACCGGCTTTGACCAGCTCGACGGTACCGCCGCACAGAACAGCCTGCTCGCCGAACAGGTCGGTTTCGGTCTCGTCCTTGAAGGTGGTTTCGATGATGCCGGTACGGCCACCACCTACGCCCGAAGCGTAGGACAGGGCAACGTTCTTGGCATTGCCGGAGGCGTCCTGGTAGATGGCGATCAGGTCAGGGATACCGCCGCCCTTGACGAACTCGGAACGCACGGTGTGGCCCGGTGCCTTCGGCGCGATCATGATCACGTCGAGGTCCGCACGCGGAACAACCTGGTTGTAGTGGATCGAGAAGCCGTGGGAGAAGGCCAGGGTAGCGCCCTTCTTGATGTTCGGCTCGATTTCGTTCTTGTACAGCGCGCCCTGGAACTCGTCCGGGGTCAGGATCATGACCAGGTCAGCCGCAGCGACAGCGGTGGCAACGTCGGCAACTTTCAGGCCGTGGGCTTCAGCCTTGGCAACGGTAGCCGAACCTTTACGCAGACCGACGGTAACGTCTACACCGGAGTCCTTCAGGTTGCACGCTTGTGCGTGGCCCTGGGAACCGTAGCCGATGATGGCGACTTTCTTGCCCTGGATGATGGAAAGGTCGCAGTCTTTATCGTAGAAAACTTTCATGAAATACCCCTGGTTATATCTCGGCCCCTGCGGAGCCATCGCTAATTTGTTGTTGAATTCAGATGCTGAGCACTTTGTCGCCACGGGCAATGCCGGTAACGCCGCTGCGCACGGTTTCGAGAATCGATGCGGTGCCGATGGCCTGGATGAAGCTGTCCAGTTTGTCGCTGGTACCGCTCAGTTGCACGGTGTACACACTGGCAGTGACATCGACGATCTGGCCACGGAAGATATCCGTGGTGCGCTTGATCTCGGCACGCTGAGCACCGGTGGCCTTGACCTTGACCAGCATCAGTTCGCGCTCGATATGGGCGCTTTCCGACAGGTCGACCAGCTTGACCACCTCGACCAGCTTGTTCAGGTTCTTGGTGATCTGCTCGATCACTTCATCATGGCCAACGGTGGTCAGCGTCAGACGCGACAACGTCGGGTCCTCGGTCGGCGCCACGGTCAGGCTTTCGATGTTGTAGTTGCGCTGGGAGAACAGGCCGACCACTCGGGACAAGGCACCGGGTTCGTTTTCCAGCAGCAGGGAAATGATATGCCGCATATCAGGTACGCTCCGTCTTGCTCAGCCACATGTCACGCATCGAGCCATCCTTGATCTGCATCGGATAGACGTGCTCGCTGCGGTCGATCGCGATGTCGATGAACACTAGGCGATCTTTCATCGCGAAGGCTTCCTCGAGCTTGGGCTTGAGGTCCTTCAGGCTGGTGATGCGGATACCCACGTGGCCATAGGCCTCGGCCAGCTTGATGAAGTCAGGCAGCGACTCGACATACGAGTGGGAGTGACGACCGTTGTAGGCCATGTCCTGCCACTGGCGCACCATGCCCAGCACGCCGTTATTCATGTTCACGATCTTGACCGGCAGGCCATACTGCATGCAGGTGGACAGCTCCTGGATATTCATCTGGATGCTGCCTTCACCGGTAACGCAGGCCACGTCCTGGTCGGGGAAGTTGAGCTTGATGCCCATCGCCGCCGGGAAACCGAAGCCCATGGTGCCCAGACCACCGGAGTTGATCCAGCGGTTAGGCTTGTTGAAGCGATAGTACTGGGCAGCGAACATCTGGTGCTGGCCCACGTCCGACGTCACGAAAGCATCGCCGTTGGTCACTTCGCACAGGGTCTGGATGACCTTCTGCGGCTTGATGACGTTGCCATCGCCCTTGTCGTACGGGAACAGTTCGCCATCACCGCGCCATTCGTCGATCTGCTTCCACCAGGCGTCCAGCGAGGCCTTGTCGGGCTGCTCGCCGATTTCCTTGAGGATACCGAGCATTTCGCCCAGCACGCTGTCGACCGGGCCTACGATAGGCACATCGGCCTTGATCATCTTGGAGATCGAGGCAGGGTCGATGTCGATATGGATGATCTTGGCGTTCGGGCAGAACTTGGCCGGGCCGTTGACCACACGGTCGTCGAACCGCGCACCGACTGCAAAGATGACGTCGGCATTGTGCATGGCCATGTTGGCCGTGAAGCTGCCGTGCATACCGAGCATGCCGAGGAACTGGCGGTCGGTACCCGGGAAGCCGCCCAAGCCCATCAGGGTGTTGGTGACCGGCAGGTTCAACGACTTGGCGATTTCGGTCAGGGCTTCAGAGCCACCACCCAGAATCACACCGCCACCGGCATAGACGATCGGGCGCTTGGCCGCCAGCAGCATTTCTGCAGCCTTGCGGATCTGCCCGGAGTGCCCACGGACGGCCGGGCTGTAGGAGCGCAGCTTGACCTTCTTCGGGTAGACGTACTCGAACTTTTCAGCCGGGTTGGTCATGTCTTTTGGAATGTCGACCACGACCGGGCCTGGGCGACCGGATTGCGCCAGGTAGAACGCCTTTTTCAGAATCTCCGGGATCTCGGTGGGGTTCTTGATCATGAAGCTGTGCTTCACGATAGGCCGCGAGATACCGATCATGTCGGTTTCCTGGAAGGCATCGGTACCGACCATGGTGCTGGGCACCTGGCCAGACAGGATGACCATCGGGATCGAGTCCATGTAGGCCGTGGCGATGCCGGTGATGGCATTGGTCGCACCCGGGCCGGACGTTACCAGCACCACGCCGGCCTTGCCGGTGGCGCGGGCGTAGCCGTCCGCCATATGGGTTGCCGCCTGCTCGTGACGAACCAGGATGTGCTCGACTTCCGGTTCTTTGAACAGCGCGTCATAGACATGCAGGAGAGCACCACCAGGGTACCCGTAGATGTGCTTAACGCCTTCGTCACGCAAGAAGCGGACGACCATCTCAGCGCCAGATAAAAGCTCCACGTTGTTCACCTCTAAAACGCCAGAATACCGCCCCAACCGGGCGGGTCTTAATAGGTTTACTGCCAAGCAGAGCATGAGCGAACGTCAGCACTGACTGAGCAAGTATTGGGAGCACCCCAGAGTGTTGCGGGGTTTTCCCACCCAGCGCGAGGTAACGCGTTGCGGGGTGTAACAGGTCGGCGCGGGTGTGCGCCTCATGATCTGCTTAGCGGGTCTGCTTCTGGCAGTCCCTCTAAAGCGGAGATTGGATTCTTGTGATTAAGCGCCTACAAGTCAAGAAAAATTATTGCCAATTTTTCCTCAAGATGAATTCCTGCCACCACTAAAAATCTCTTAAGCAGCAGAAACAATAAGATTTCCATAAAAAAGGGCCACAATCTGCGGCCCTTGAAGGAAAATTGGAAGAAATCAGGCTTTAGCAGCGATCAATTGGTCAAACACTGCCAACAGCCGGCGCAGCTCCCGGCTTTGCTCGGGCCGGTCGGCAAACACGGTTTCGGCCATTACCAGAATGCCCGAGGCGCTGGGCAGCGGGTGGCCCAGCTCGATGATGATCTTCATGCGAGGCAGGAAAATCCATTGCATCCACTGCTCGAAGCTCAGGGTATCGACGGCGAACGGTACCGTGCTCTCAAGTGCCTCGTCACTCGGCGCTTCATTGCCCCACCAGCCCTGCACCTGCATTTCGCGCTCGATCAGCATCAGGTGATCAGCGATGTCGAGCACCCGCTGCTCGACTGTCACGAACTCACCCGCGCTTTCTGCCGCGCCAATGCCGCACCGGCACTGTCACCCTGCTTGTCGCGGGCCTGGGCGATGGTGTTCCACAACTCGGCCTGCAGGCTGGGGCGGCCATTGGCGTACGTCAGGGCGCGACGGGCCAGCTGCTCGGCTTGCGCCGCATCCCCCTGCGACAGACGCACCTGCGCCAGGCGGTAAAGCACCTGCGGCTCGCGCGGTGCAATGCGCTGCGCCCGCTCCAGGCTCGAGGCGGCGCCGTTGAAGTCACCGCTGCCCTGCTGCGACTGGGCGGTGGTCAGCAAGGCCAGTACCGGGCCGTCCAACTGCTCGTCAGCCGATAGCCCCCCGCTGGCACTGCTGCGCGGGATGCCGGTCGGCGCACTGCTTGCCTTGGGTGCACTCATCGACGCGATGTCGAACGGCTCGTCGGCGATCGGGTTGGGGTCGGTGGCCACAGGCGCCGAGGCAGCCGGCTCCGAGGTGACCGGCCCTGCCGAAACAGGCCCGGTGCTGATGGGCGCTGCGCCGTTGGAGGCCGGGAAGGTCTGGATGCCGGAGGCACCCGCGCCCTGCGGGATCATCACGGTGACCCCGGAGTCTTCAGGCAGGGTTTGCGCTTGCGCGGTGCCCGCGTTGTAGCCGCCGGTCGGGCGTTTGGCCGTGACGCGTTCGCTATTGGATACGCGGGTACTGGAATCGACCACCGGGATATTGCCACGCGGGACGCTGGCGCACCCCTGGAGCACTGCCAGCGCCGTCACGGCAGGAAACAGCCACTTGTTCACGTCACACCTCTTCAATGCAGCCTGTGCTTAATTCATCCAGCCCTTGACCCAGTCCATGACCGACTCAGCCGGATTCTGCTCGCCGCCACAGGCCGCGCCGGCGGGCGGTTCGCTCCCGCGAATATACGGCATCTGCACCGCTCCCGGACAGCTGCTATCCGACCCCTGGCCGCTGTTGGGGTCGATCCACGCCTGCACCACGTTGTCGGGTTGGGGCATGTCCAGAGGCAGCGGGTCCGCCTTCTTCATGAAGCTGGTCCACACCTGCAGCGCACCCGTGGCACCTGTGAACGGGGTCTTGCCATTGTCGTCACGGCCCATCCATACCACCGCCAGCAGGTCCTGGCTGAAACCGGAGAACCAGCTGTCACGGGAATCGTTACTGGTACCGGTCTTGCCGGCCAGGGTCAGCGTACGCGGCAGGGTGTTGTACACCGAGCGGCCAGTACCTTCGCGCATCACCCGCTGCATGGCGTTCTGCACCAGGTAGATGGCCGCCGGGTCGAAGGTTTGCTGGATCTGGAACGGGTAGCGCTTGAGCGGTTCGCCCTCAGCCGTGAGCACGCTGCGGATACCGCGCATTGGCGTGTTGAAGCCACCATTGGCAATGGTCTGGTACATGGTCGCCACCTGCACCGGCGACATGCCGCCAGCGCCCAGCAGCATCGCAGGGAATGCCGGCCAGTCAACATCCACCCCGAGGCGACCGATGGTCTTGATCACGTTCGGCACGCCTACTTCCAGGCCAAGCTTGGCGGTGGACAGGTTGTAGGAGTTGGCCAGGCCCTGGTACAGGTAGATGGTGCCGTGCGGACGGCGGTCGTAGTTTTGTGGGCGCCATACCTGGCCGTTGGCAGCTTTCACCGAGAACGGCTCGTCCTGCACCCAGCTGGTGAGCGTGTACTTGCTGGGCTGCTCCAGCGCGGTGAGGTACACCGCCGGCTTGACCAGTGAGCCGATCGGGCGCACCGCATCGATCGCCCGGTTGAAGCCGGCGAAGCCCGCCTGGCGGCTGCCGATCATCGCCTGCACCTCACCGGTTTCCGGGTTGGTGACCACCATCGCCGACTCCACCTCATCGGCACCCTTGCGCCCGGCCAGGCGCTTGAAGGTCTCGTTCATCGAGGTTTCGGCCTTCATCTGCAGGATGGGGTCGAAGCTGGTGAAGATCCGCAGGCCTTCTTCGGTCAAGTCCTCATCGCGGTAATCCTGGCGCAACTGGCGCTTGACCAGGTCCAGGAAGGCCGGGAACGAGCTGTCGGCCAGGCTGCCGCGTGCGGTCACACCCAACGGCATCTTTTTCGCGGCATCCACTTCGGCCTGGCTGGCTACACCTTGTTCGGCAACCAGGTCGAGTACCAGGTTACGCCGGGCCAGTGCGCGGTCCGGGTAACGGCGCGGGTTGTAGTAGGACGGCCCCTTGACCATGCCGACCAGCAGCGCGATCTGGTGCAGCTTGAGCTCCGACAGCGGCTGGCTGAAGAAGAACTGGCTGGCCAGACCAAAACCATGCACCGCACGCTGGCCGTCCTGGCCGACGAACACCTCGTTGAGGTAGGCCTCGAGGATTTCACGCTTGTCATAGTGCAGCTCAAGCAGCATGGCCATCATGGCTTCAGTGAGCTTGCGGCTCAGGCTGCGCTCGCTGGTGAGGTAAAAGTTTTTCACCAGCTGCTGGGTGAGGGTACTGCCGCCCTGGCGCATCGAGCCGGACGAAGTATTGACCCACATGGCCCGGGCGATGGACTTGGGCGAGACACCCAAGTGGCTGTAGAAGTCGCGGTCCTCGGTGGCCACCAGGGTTTCGACCAGGTACTTGGGCACCTGGTCGATCTTGATCAGAATGCGGTCTTCGAGGTTTTTCGGGTAGATACCACCGATCATCAGCGGCTCCAGGCGCACCACGTCAACGGCCTTGCCGTTGGCGCCGGACAGGCCCGCCACATAGTCGCCGGAGAACCGCACCCGCACGAACTGTGCAGGTTCCATCCCCTCATAGAACTGGAAGCCACGGGTATTGAGGTCGACGGTGTTGCCGTTGACCGCTGCCGCGCCGGGGCCGTTGGCGGCACTTTCACGCCGGTAGCCCAGTGCATCGAGCTCGGTCAGGAAGTCGTCCTTGCTCAGCTTCTGCCCGGTGAACAGCTCCAGTGGCCGGGCATACACCTTGGCCGGTATCGTCCAGCGCTTGCCAGAAAACTTTTCCTGGACGACAGCATCGAGGTAAACCGCGAAGCCGGCGACGATCACCAGGGCCACCAGGCTGAGCTTCAAGGCCCAGCCCAGCCAGGCACGGGAGCGGCCGGTCGGGCGTTTTTGAGGGGTACGGGGATTTCGGGTTCGAGTCATGGCGGCGGATTATACGCACTTTACGGAGGCTGGGCAGACGGCCCGGCGGTAGGCAGGGACGGCACCATTGACCATAATGGCGCATTCGAATTCCCTGCCCCCGGAAGGATTGCCCGTGAGCCAAGCCCTGATCAATGCGCTGCAGAACCCCGCCCTGTACCCCCACCCCGTGGAGGGGTTCCAACTCATCGAGACGCATATCTCCTGGGTGCTGCTCACCGGCGAGTTCGCCTACAAGATCAAGAAGCCGATGAACTTCGGCTTTCTCGATTTCACCGGCCTGGACCAGCGCCAGCATTTTTGTAACGAAGAATTGCGCCTGAACCAGCGCCTGACCGAAGGCCTGTACCTGGACGTGCTGCCCATCACCGGCTCTACCGAGGCCCCCCAACTGGGCGGGGAAGGCCAGGCTATCGAATATGCACTGAAAATGCGCCAGTTCCCCCAAGGCCAGATGCTGTCTACCCTGCAAGCCAATGGCGAACTGACCGCCGAGCACATCGACCAGATGGCCCGTCAAATCGCAGAATTCCACTTGCAAGCCCCACGGGTACCGGTTGATCACCCACTGGGCACCCCAGACAGCGTCATGGCGCCCGTGGAACAGAACTTCGAGCAGATTCGCCCGTTCCTGAGTGACGCAGGCGACCTGCAGCAGCTTGACGCCTTGCAAGCCTGGGCGCGCAGCAGCTTCGATCGCCTGCACGGCCTGCTGGAGAAGCGCAAGGCCAATGGCTTTATCCGTGAGTGCCACGGCGATATCCACCTGGGCAATGCCACCTTGATCGACGGCAAGGTGGTGATTTTCGACTGCATCGAGTTCAACGAGCCCTTCCGCCTGACCGACGTCTATGCCGATACCGGTTTCCTGGCCATGGACCTTGAGGACCGTGGGCTCAAGAGCCTGGCGCGGCGCTTCATCAGCCAGTACCTGGAGCTGACCGGCGATTACGAAGGCCTGGAACTGCTCAATTTCTATAAAGCCTACCGTGCGCTGGTAAGGGCCAAGGTCGCCTTGTTCAGCATGCCTGCCGATGCCACCGGCGTGCAGCGCGCAACCACCCTGCGCACCTACCGCAATTACGCCAACCTGGCCGAAAGCTACAGCGCCATCCCCTCTCGGCTGCTGGCAATCACCCACGGTGTATCGGCGGTGGGCAAAAGCCACGTCGCCATGCGCATGGTCGAAGCCCTCGGTGCCGTGCGTGTTCGTTCGGACGTAGAACGCAAGCGCCTGTTCGGTGAACAGCAGCAGGCGTCCACCGGCCAACTGAGCGCCGGCATCTATGATCAGGGGGCCAGTGCAGCCACCTATCAGCGCCTTCACCAGCTGGCCGCCACCATTCTGCGCGCAGGTTTCCCGGTGGTACTGGACGCCACCTATCTCAAGCGCGAACAACGCCAGGCTGCGGCAGAGGTGGCCAGCCAGACCGGCGTGCCGTTGCTGATCCTGGATTGCCAGGCGCCGGAGGCGGTGATCGCCAGCTGGTTGCAACAGCGCCAGGCCGATGCCAGCGACCCGTCGGACGCCACCCTGGAGGTGATCAAGGCCCAGCAGGCCAGCCGCGAGCCCCTGGACGCCCAGGAAGCCGGGCACAGCATGCCCGTCGATACACAGGTTGGCAGCAGCATGGACCAGGTGATCGAGCAGATCCGTCAGCGCCTGCCAGGGCTCTAACGGCCCAATGCCCCTCGCCGGTACCGATGCCGGCGAGGCATCCCAAGCAGCCTTGGCAAAAGGCCGCGCATTTTTCATCCCCCGCTACACTGCTCATTGACCTGCTCGCGATTTATCCACAGGACCCGTTCAGCCATCGCAAGGAGGCTTGATGAACGATGAGTTGCAGCACCTGAAAAACCTTGGCAAAACCTCTGCCCAATGGCTGCATGCAGCCGGCATCCACAGCGTATCCGACCTGCGCAGGCTCGGTGCAGTTGGCGCTTATCAAGCGGTAAAGACACGAGGTTTTCGTGCATCCAAGGTGCTGCTGTACGCCATCGAGGGGGCTTTGCTGGACATTCACTGGAACGACCTGCCCCCTGAACGCAAGGAAGCCCTCAACCGCCAACTGGATGCCAAGGCCCCCGCACAAAAAAAAGCAAAATAATCGCAGAAAGGGGATTGACGCCGTAATGAGAATCGTTATGATTATCACAACTGGTCGCGAGACTGGTTGGATAACCTCAGAGCCCCTGGTTCGGACTCTCAGATTATCTCCTCATCAGGCTAATCACGGTTATTGACCCGGCACTTTGCCGGGTCTTTTTTTGCCCAGGATTTCTCGAAGCTGCCTACCCGGTAACGGGTCAATCACCTACCGGGCAATGATCAAAGGATGCCCCCGCTCAGGATGCGCCTGCACCAGCACGTCGATCCCGTATACCGCCTTCAATGCGGCCGGTGTCAGCACGGCCTGCGGCGTGGCGAATGCATGGCAGCGCCCCTGCTCCAACAACAGGATGCGGTCGCAGTAGCGCGCCGCCAGGTTGAGGTCGTGCAGAATCACCAGCACCGCCGCCCCTTGGTCGGCGAAGCGGCGCACCGCCTCCAGCGTGGTGTGCTGGTGCAAGGGGTCGAGCATCGAGGTGGGTTCATCGAGCAACAGGGTGGCGCCGTCCTGCCCCGGCCATAATTGCGCCAGCACGCGAGCAAGGTGCACCCGCTGGCGCTCGCCGCCCGACAGCGCCAGGTAGCTGCGATCGAGCAGGTGCAAGGCATCCGCAGCCTGCAGCGCTGCCTCGACGATCTGCGCGTCTCGGTGCTGCCCGGTCGCGTGGGGCAGTCGCCCCATGGCCACCACTTCGTCCACCCTGAAGGCAAAGCCCAGGCTGGCGACCTGCGGCAACACGGCCAGCCGTTGTGCGCGCGCCTGCCCTGGCCAGTCGCGCAGCGCCCTTCCCTGCAAGGTCACGTGGCCACGGTCAGGCTG
Source organism: Pseudomonas sp. S60 (assembly GCF_016647865.1). NCBI lineage: Bacteria > Pseudomonadati > Pseudomonadota > Gammaproteobacteria > Pseudomonadales > Pseudomonadaceae > Pseudomonas > Pseudomonas sp. S60. Next base: position 12,847 of record NZ_JACVVH010000065.1, read on the forward strand.
AAGCTCGCCGCACAGCACGCTCAGCAGGCTGCTCTTGCCCGCACCGTTGGGGCCGAGTACACCGACCACTTGCCCGGGCAGCAACTGCAGTTCAATGCCGTGCAACACCGGCTGGTTGCCCCGGCGCAGGTACAGGCCCTGTACTTGCAGCATCAGGTGCGCCCCCGAATCAGCAGAACCAGAAAAAACGGCGCACCGATAAAGGCGGTGACGATGCCGATGGGCAGTTCCGCTGGGGCGAGCAACAGCCGCGCAACAAGGTCGGCCAGCAACATCAGCACGCCGCCTGCCAGCAGTGACGCGGGCAATACCACGCGGTGATCCGGGCCTGCCAGCAGCCGCACCAGGTGCGGCACAACCAACCCAACGAACCCGATCAGCCCCGCCGCAGCCACGGCTGCCCCTACGCCCAGCGCAGTACAGAACACCAGCTCACGCTTCAGCCGCTCCACATCGATACCCAAATGGCGAGCCTCCGACTCACCCAGCAGCAATGCGTTGAGCGCCCCGGCCCGGCGCGGCAACCACGCCGCCACGGCGACAGCCACCAGCAGCAACGGCCACACCCGCTCGTAGCTGGCGCCATTGAGGCTACCGAGGTTCCAGAACGTCAGGGTGCGCAGGGTAGCGTCGTCTGCCAGGTAGCTGAACAGCCCCACGGCAGCCCCCCCGAGCGCCGTCATCGCGACGCCGGCCAGCAACATCGTGGCCACGTTGGTCTGACCGTCGCGTCGCCCCAGGCGATACACCAGTGCAGTGACGGCCAGCCCTCCCAGAAACGCACAGAGCGACAGCAGGTACGGGGCCAGCGCCTCTGGCATGCCCCCCAGCCAGCTGCCACCGACGATGGCCACCGCCGCACCTACCGCAGCCCCCGCCGCCACACCCACCAGCCCCGGGTCCGCCAACGGGTTGCGGAAAAGCCCCTGCATGGCGACCCCCGACAATGCCAGCACTGCACCTACTGCCAGGCCGAGCAGGGTGCGCGGCACACGGATTTGCCCAAGGATCATCTGTGCTTGCTGCAAACCGTCCTCGGCGATAGGCAAACCCAGCAGGCGCAGGCCCGCGCGCAGGGTGTCCAGCAGGGGCAGGCTGACAGGCCCCAGCGCCAGGGACAGCCACACCGAGAGCAGGCACAGGCTGCCCAGGCAGACGAACAAGGTGCGGGGCCGAACACGCGGCCTCATGGGTTGGAGGGGGTTGGAGTTGCCGGGTAAAACGAGGTAGCCAATGCCTGCAGCGTGCTTGGCAGGCGCGGCCCCAACCCTCCCACGAGCAAGGTCGGGTCCAATGACACCAGGCGTTTCTCACGCACAGCGCGTGAGGCGGCCAGTGCCGGGTTTTCTTTCAGCAAGGCTTGCAGAGCCTGCTCATCGGCAAGCGCGCGGTCGGAGAACACGATCACATCCGGGTCCAGGGCTGCCAACGTTTCATTGGAAAAGTTCTTGTAACCCTGGTGTTCTGCCAGGTTGCGCCCACCGGCCTGAGTCAGTACCCAGTCCCCCGCAGTGCCTTGCCCTGCAACAAGCGGCTTGGCCCCGGCATGCCCGACCAACAGCAACACACCCGGTGCCGCCCGCCCGGCCTGGGCGTCACGCACCTGCGCGTGAAGTGCCTCGAGCTGCTGACGGTAGTTTGCCGCCAGGGCCTGCGCCTGTGCCTGCGCACCCAGTAACTGGCCGAGCCGCGCGAGGTTCTGGTCCACCGCCTGTACCTCAGCCTTGCTTGAAAACAGCTCAACCTGCACACCGGCCTTGCGGATTTGCGTCAGCACCGGCGGCGGGCCCATTTCTTCGGTGCCTACCAGTACATCCGGACGCAGGCTCAGGATGCCTTCAGCAGACAACTGCCGTTGATACCCTACACTCGGTAGCGCCTTCAACGACGCCGGGTGCTGGCTGGTGGTATCCACACCCACCAGGTGTGCCTCACCGCCCAGTGCGCTGATCCATTCGCTCAAGGCCCCACCAGCGCTCACCCAGCGTTGGGGCAATTCAGCCGCCAGCCCATGGCCAGAAAGCACAAGGCCAGCGCACAGGGCGAGCGAAGCAAAAAGAAGGCGCATCATCGGTTTCCTTTCAAAGGCTGGCCACACGCCTTGTAGCGCGGGGCATTACTGCGCACCATAGGCGGCTGGACGCAATGAGAACGGGCCATTTGATAATGGTTCGCATTGAAGCGTCAAGCCACCTTCTGTATCACGAGCTTTTCGCCATGCATTACCTTTGCCCCTCCCAAGGCCTGGCCGAAGGCCAAAGCCGCGCTTTCAGCGTAGACGACCTGCTGTTGCTGGGTGTGCGACGACAAGGCCAGGTCTACCTGTACCGCAACAACTGCCCGCACCGGGGCATACCGCTCAACAGCCTCAAGGAGACCTTCCTCGATGACAGTGCCAGCCTTATCTATTGCACGCACCATGGCGCACTGTTTCTGATCGAAACCGGCGAATGCGTGGCCGGGCCCTGCGAGGGCGAGCAATTGCAGGCCCTGGGCTGCGTGGAAAACAGCCAGGGCATCTGGCTCAAGGTGTGAGCAGCACCGGCAGGCGCCGGTCGATGACAATGCCTTCGGCGTCCAGGCGCGTGCCATAGGCCAGCACCTCCACCCCGGCGGCTACCGCCGCCTGCAGCGCTTCGGCGTAGGCTGCATCGATTTCCCGAGCCGGGCGCACCGCATCAATGCCGGTCAGGTTGACGCAATAAAGCTGCACCGCCCGAATGCCTTGCCGGGCAAGGGTGGCCAGCTCGCGCAGATGCTTGGCCCCCCGCTGACTCACCGCGTCCGGGAACGCCGCCGTTGTACTGTCGGGGTAGCCCAGGGTGACGCTTTTCACTTCGACATAGGCCGGTGCGCCTTCGAACTCCAGGCGAAAGTCGATGCGGCTGCCCTCGTCGCCATAGGCCACTTCCCGGCGCAAGGCGGTGAACCCGGCCAGTTCCACGATGGTGCCTGCACGCAGGGCCTCTTCCACTAGGCCGTTGGCGCGCCCAGTGTTCACGCACGCCAGGCGGCCCTGGGGTGTTTCGCTGATTTCCCAGGTGCCTGGCAACTTGCGCTTGGGGTCGTTGGAGCGGCTGAACCACACCCGCCCACCTTCACCCATGCAATTGAGCATGGAGCCCGTGTTCGGGCAGTGGAGGGTCATCAGCTCGCCATTGGCTGTTTCGATATCCGCCAGAAACCGCTTGTAGCGGCGCAGCAGGCGGCCTTCTTCGAGTGCTGGAGAAAACCGCATCAGCCTTGCCAACTCTGCAAGCCACGGGCGATGCGCTGCACGGCTTGTTCCAGACGCGCCAGGTTCTGGGTGTAGGCAAAGCGCACGTGATGGCCGGCCAGGTGGCGACCAAAGTCCAGCCCCGGCGTGAAAGCGACGTGCTCGGTTTCCAGAAAATGCCGGCAGAAGGCGAATGCATCCCCACCGAACGCACTGATGTCGGCATACAGATAGAACGCGCCCTGGGGTTCAACGGCAATCCCGAAGCCCAGTTCACGCAATGCCGGCAGCAGGTAATCCCGCCGGCGGGCAAACTCGGCGCGGCGCGTTTCGAAAATGGCCAGGGCTTCGGGTTCGAAACATGCCAGTGCCGCATGCTGAGCCATGCTGGGCGCACTGATGTAGAGGTTCTGCGCCAGTTTCTCGAGGTCGGCAACGGCCGCCGGTGGCGCCACCAGCCAGCCAAGGCGCCAGCCGGTCATACCGAAATATTTGGAAAAACTGTTCAGCACGAACGCCGAGTCATCCACCTCCAGCACGCTTGCGGCATCCATACCGTAGGTCAGGCCATGGTAAATCTCGTCCACCACCAGGTGGCCATGGCGCTCGCGTGTGGCACTGGCCAGGCTGGCCAGTTCGTCACGGCTCAGTACCGTACCCGTGGGGTTGGCAGGCGACGCTACCAGGGCACCCACCGTGTTCTCGTCCCAATGCTGGTGCACCAGCCCAGCGGTCAACTGGTAGTTCACCTCTGGCCCCACGGGCACCAGCTGCGCCGCGCCCTCGACCAGGCGCAGGAAGTGGCGATTGCAAGGGTAGCCCGGGTCTGCCAGTAACCAGTGTTTGCCGGGGTCTACCAGCAAGCTGCTGGCCAGCAACAAAGCACCCGAACCGCCTGGGGTGATCAGGATGCGCTCGGGGTCGATGCTCAGGCCGTAACGCTGGCCATAGAAGCCGGCGATGGCCTGTCGCAGTGCGGGCAGGCCACGGGCCGCTGTGTAGCGGGTATGCCCCGCTGCCAGGGCCGCCTGGCCGGCCGCGACGATGGGGGCGGCCGTGGTGAAGTCCGGCTCGCCGATCTCCAGGTGGATCACATCATGGCCCTCTGCCTGCAGCTCGTTGGCCCGAGCCAGCAGCGCCATGACATGGAAGGGTTCGATGGCGCGGCTGCGCGCACTGTAGGGGTGAGCCATGTCCTTCTCTCAATTGCAGACTAAACTGCAGATTCTACCCCTGTGAACGATCGAACGTCCCGCTCGCGCGGCTGTCAGTAAGCAGGATCGGGCGGGGTAGCGCACCCCCGATCTATCTGGTAAGTTCGGCGGCTCGCAGTCGCAGGGCCGGCGGTCGCCGGAGACGGAGCATCCTGCGCATTGGATCAGATGAGTGAGAGGCGGTCTATTCATGTCCACCGTAGAAAAGCAAAAAACCGGTCAAACCATGTACGGTGTCGAGCCCTATAAAGAGACCAAAGGCGAAGAGTACATGGGCGAGCCCATGCGCATGCACTTCACCAAGATTCTCACTGGCTGGAAGCAGGAGCTGATGATCGGCGTCGACAAGACCGTCGACCATATGAAGGAAGAGGCAGCCAACTTCGCGGACCCTGCAGACCGTGCATCCCAGGAAGAGGAATTTGCCCTGGAACTGCGCAACCGCGACCGCGAGCGCAAGCTGATCAAGAAAATCGACAAGACCCTGCAAAAGATTCAGGACGAAGAGTACGGCTGGTGTGAATCCTGCGGCATCGAAATCGGCCTGCGCCGTCTCGAGGCCCGCCCGACCGCCGATCTGTGCTTCGACTGCAAGGAAATTGCCGAGAAGAAGGAAAAGACTGTCGGCAAAGGCTGACCGTCTTCTCATCCGAACAGGGCGCATCATGCGCCCTGTTTCATTTATATGCCCAGCCAGACCATGACCGACTCCCGATACATTGGGCGCTTCGCCCCAACGCCCAGCGGTTTTCTACATTTCGGCTCGCTGGTGGCTGCCCTCGCCTCCTGGCTCGACGCACGTGCCGCCAACGGCCGCTGGCTGCTGCGCATGGAAGACACCGACCCCCCAAGGGAAATGCCCGGCGCCCGCGATGCCATCCTGCAGACCCTGGAGCGTTACGGCCTGGAGTGGGACGGTGAAGTGGTATTCCAGAGCCAGCGGCATGAGGCTTATGCCAATGTGGTTGACCGCCTGTTCAACATGGGCCTGGCGTATGCCTGCACCTGCTCGCGCAAGCAGCTGGAAGGCTACAACGGTATTTACCCGGGCTTTTGCCGTAACGCCGGGCACGGCCGCGAGGGCGCTGCCATCCGGCTGCGCGTACCCGAGCTGATCTACCGCTTCACCGACCGGGTACAAGGGCCGTTCCAGCAGCATCTGGGCCGTGAGGTGGGGGACTTCGTGATCCAGCGCCGTGATGGCTTGTACGCCTATCAACTGGCCGTGGTGCTGGACGATGCCTGGCAGGGGGTGACCGACATCGTGCGCGGTGCCGACCTGCTCGACAACACCCCGCGCCAGCTTTACCTGCAAGAGTTGCTGGGCTTTTCGCAACCGCGCTACCTGCACATCCCGCTGATTGTGCAGCCCGATGGGCACAAGCTGGGCAAGTCGTACCGCTCGCCGCCATTGCAGGCCGAGCAGGCCACCCCGCTGTTGCTGCGGGCGCTGCGGGCACTGGGGCAAGAGGCGGCCCCTGAGCTGCTGTTGGCCACGCCCGCGCAGGTGTTGGCAGTGGCCCGCGAGCAATGGCGGCCGCAGGCAATCGCGCAGCGGACCACGGTGCCCGAAGCGGATTTGCACTAGCAGGCCATGTTATTCCGCGGGGGCGGGCTCGCCCGCGACCGGCCCGCCACACGCAAGCCACACAGAAATCAAAAGCCCAGCAAATTCAAACCCTTGGCTAACACCGTCGATTCCCGCTAGCATCCGCCCAGCCATTTGCGCCAATAATAGGTTCACGCCCTCAGCGCCTAACCCTCGAGGCCAGCATGTACATCTATCGTTTGGTCCTGCTTCTGGTCGTGGGGATCTACCTGTTCTCCCCGGCCATCATGGACTGGTGGATCGAACCGACCGGAGCCTGGTACCGCCCCTACCTGCTCTGGCTGATCCTGATCGTCGTCACCTTCATCCTGCAGAGCCAACGAGATGCCGATGAGCTTTAGCCTCACCCAGATGATCCTGATCAGCGCCGGCTACCTCATGGTGCTGTTCGGCGTGGCCTGGGTCAGCGAGCGAGGGCTGATCCCGCGCTCGATCATCCGCCATCCACTGACCTACACCCTGTCGCTGGGTGTCTACGCCAGCGCCTGGGCGTTCTACGGTTCGGTGGGGCTCGCCTATCAATACGGTTATGGTTTTCTGGCCTGTTACCTAGGGGTTTCGGGGGCATTCCTGCTGGCGCCGGTGCTGCTGTACCCGATACTGAAGATCACCCGCACCTACCAGCTCTCTTCGCTGGCCGACCTGCTGGCGTTTCGTTTCCGCAGTACCTGGGCGGGCGCCCTCACCACCGTCATCATGTTGATCGGCGTACTGCCATTGCTGGCCCTGCAGATCCAGGCGGTGGCGGACTCCATCAGTATCCTCACGGGTGAACCGGTCAAGGCCAGGGTAGCCCTGGCGTTCTGCGCACTGATCACCTTGTTCACCATCTTTTTCGGCTCACGGCACATTGCCACCCGCGAAAAGCATGAAGGCCTGGTGTTCGCCATCGCCTTCGAGTCGGTGATCAAGCTGCTGGCCCTGGGCGGTATCGGCCTGTACGCCCTGTATGGCGTGTTCGGTGGCCCCCACGGGCTGGAAGTGTGGCTGCTGCAGAACCAGACCGCCCTGGCCGCCCTCCACACACCACTGCAGGAAGGCCCATGGCGCACCCTGCTGCTGGTGTTCTTCGCCTCGGCCATCGTCATGCCGCACATGTACCACATGGCGTTTACCGAAAACCTCAACCCGCGCTCGCTGGTCAGCGCCAGCTGGGGCCTGCCCCTGTTCCTGCTGTTGATGAGCCTGGCGGTGCCACTGGTGCTGTGGGCCGGTCTGCGCCTGGGGGCCAGTACCAACCCGGAATACTTCACCCTGGGGCTGGGCATTGCTGCCAATAACCAGGCCCTGGCGTTGCTGGCCTATGTGGGCGGGTTGTCGGCGGCCAGTGGCCTGATCATCGTCACCACCCTGGCGCTGTCGGGTATGGCGCTCAACCACCTCGTATTGCCGCTGTACCAGCCGCCGGCCGAGGGCAACATCTACCGCTGGTTGAAGTGGACTCGCCGGGCGCTGATCGTTGCCATCATCACCGCCGGCTTCATGTTCTACCTCACCCAGAGCAACCACCAGAGCCTGGCCAACCTCGGCATCGTCGCCTTCGTCGCCACCTTGCAGTTCCTGCCAGGCGTGCTCTCGGTGCTGTACTGGCCTACGGCCAACCGTCGCGGGTTCATTGCCGGGCTGCTGGCCGGCACCCTGGTATGGATGGGCACCATGCTGTTACCGCTGCTGGGTAACCTGCAAGGCTTCTACATCCCGCTGCTGGACATGATCTACGTACTGGATGACACAAGTTGGCACATGGCCGCCATCGCTTCGCTGGCCGCCAACGTGCTGCTGTTTACCCTGATCTCGCTGTTCACCAACGCCAGTAACGAAGAGATGGGCGCGGCCGAAGCCTGCGCCGTGGACAACGTACGCCGCCCTCAGCGCCGCGAGCTGCACGCCGCCTCCCCGCAGGAATTCGCCACCCAGCTGGCCAAACCCCTGGGTGCCAAGGCCGCGCAAAAAGAGGTGGAGCAGGCGTTGCGCGACCTGTACCTGCCATTCGACGAGCGCCGCCCGTATGCCCTGCGCCGTTTGCGCGATCGCATCGAGGCCAACCTTTCAGGCCTGATGGGGCCGAGCGTGGCGCAGGACATGGTCGAGACGTTCCTGCCCTACAAGTCCGGTAACGATAACTACGTGACCGAGGACATCCACTTCATCGAAAGCCGGCTCGAGGACTACCACTCACGCCTCACCGGCCTTGCCGCCGAACTCGACGCCCTGCGCCGCTACCACCGCCAGACCTTGCAAGAGCTGCCCATGGGTGTCTGCTCGCTGGCCAAGGACCAGGAGATCCTGATGTGGAACAAGGCCATGGAGGAGCTGACCGGCATCGCCGCCAAGCATGTGGTGGGTTCGCGCCTGATCACCATCGACGAACCCTGGCGCGGGTTGCTGCTGGGCTTCATCAACGTCCCCGACGAACACCTGCACAAGCAGCGCCTGGCCCTCGATGGCCAACCGCGCTGGCTGAACCTGCACAAAGCTGCCATCGACGAGCCGCTGGCCCCGGGTAACAGCGGCCTGGTGCTGCTGGTAGAAGACCTTACCGACACCCAGGCGCTGGAGGACAAACTGGTGCACTCCGAGCGCCTGGCCAGCATCGGCCGCCTGGCGGCGGGTGTGGCGCACGAAATCGGCAACCCGATCACTGGCATTGCCTGCCTCGCCCAGAACCTGCGCGAAGAGCGCGAAGGCGACGGCGAAATCATCGAGTTGTCCAGCCAGATCCTTGAACAGACCAAGCGTGTCTCGCGCATCGTGCAGTCGCTGATGAGCTTTGCCCATGCGGGCGGCAGCCACCAGAACAGCGAGGAGCCCGTGTGCCTGGCCGAGGTGGCGCAGGACGCCATTGGCCTCCTGGCCCTGAACCGGCGCAATTTCGAGGTGCAGTTCTTCAACCTGTGCGACCCGGACCACTGGGCCGAAGGCGACCCACAGCGCCTGGCGCAGGTACTGATCAACCTGCTCTCCAACGCCCGTGATGCTTCGCCGCCCGGCAGCGCCGTGCGGGTGCGCAGTACCGCGTGCGAGCACACCGTTGACCTGATCGTCGAAGACGAAGGCAGCGGTATCCCGAAGAACATCATGGACCGCCTGTTCGAACCGTTCTTCACCACCAAGGACCCGGGTGAGGGAACCGGACTGGGGCTCGCGCTGGTCTATTCCATCGTGGAAGAGCATTATGGACAAATTACCATCGACAGCCCGGCCGACACCGAACGGCAACGTGGCACACGGATCCGCGTGACCCTGCCCCGGCATGTCGTAGCGACGTCCCCTGACATTCGAGACCGTCGAGAGAATTGAATCAATGCCGCATATTCTGATCGTCGAAGACGAAACCATCATCCGCTCGGCCCTGCGTCGCCTGCTTGAGCGGAACCAGTACCAGGTCAGCGAAGCCGGCTCGGTGCAGGAAGCCCAGGAACGCTTCAGCATTGCCACCTTCGACCTGATCGTCAGCGACCTGCGCCTGCCCGGCGCCCCTGGCACCGAGCTGATCAAGCTTGGGCAGGGTACCCCGGTACTGATCATGACCAGCTACGCCAGCCTGCGCTCGGCCGTGGATTCGATGAAGATGGGTGCGGTTGACTATATCGCCAAGCCGTTCGATCACGACGAAATGCTCCAGGCCGTAGCACGCATCCTGCGCGACCGGCAGAACGCCCCGGCACCTGCACCGGTGGCTGAGCCACGGCCCGCGGCCGGCAAGGCGGCGGCCGCAGACAAGAGCGCAGCGGCCTCGGCCAATGGCGAGATCGGTATCATCGGCTCGTGCCCGCCGATGCAGGACATGTTCAGCAAGATCCGCAAGGTGGCACCCACTGATTCCAATGTACTGATCCAAGGTGAGTCAGGTACCGGCAAAGAGCTCGTTGCCCGCGCCCTGCACAACCTGTCGCGCCGCGCCAAGGCACCGATGATTTCGGTGAACTGCGCCGCCATCCCCGAAACGTTGATCGAGTCCGAGCTGTTCGGCCACGAAAAAGGCGCGTTCACCGGCGCCAGCGCCGGCCGGGCTGGCCTGGTAGAAGCGGCGGACGGCGGCACACTGTTCCTCGATGAAATCGGTGAGCTGCCCCTGGAAGCCCAAGCCCGCCTGTTGCGGGTGCTGCAAGAGGGTGAAATTCGCCGGGTGGGTTCTGTGCAATCGCAGAAGGTGGACGTTCGCCTTATCGCCGCCACGCACCGTGACCTGAAAAACCTGGCCAAGGCCGGCCAGTTCCGTGAAGACCTTTATTACCGCCTGCACGTGATCGCCCTGAAGCTGCCGGCCCTGCGCGAGCGCGGCAGCGATGTGAACGAAATCGCCAGTGCCTTCCTGGCACGGCAAAGTGCCCGTATTGGCCGTGACGACCTGCAGTTCTCGCCAGAGGCCGAGCAAGCCATCCGTCATTACAGCTGGCCGGGCAACGTGCGGGAGTTGGAAAACGCGGTCGAGCGGGCGGTGATCCTCAGCGAGAGCCCGGAGATCTCTGCAGAGCTGCTGGGCATCGACATCGAGTTGGGCGACCTTGAAGAAGATGAACTGCTGGACAACGCACTGACCGTCGCCAGCGCCGGCAATGCCAGCCATGAGCCTACCGAGGACTTGTCACTGGAAGACTACTTCCAGCATTTCGTGCTGGAGCACCAGGACCACATGACCGAAACCGAGCTGGCACGCAAGCTTGGGGTCAGCCGCAAGTGCCTGTGGGAACGCCGCCAGCGCCTGGGCATTCCGCGGCGCAAGAGCAACGCGACCAGCGAGTGACCCCATCATTGCGAGTGCCTGCCGGATATGGTCCCCGATAGGCACTCACGACGTTCGCCCCCTGCGGGCCCCATCCTCCACACTACCCACCGTAAAAATCTGTTACCCACCCCCTGCCGACGTAACAGTAACGAGGCGTTCGGTAACGAAATTTCTACATTTCACCCGCCCCCCGCTC
>NZ_JACVVH010000066.1:0-23231 GCF_016647865.1 Pseudomonas sp. S60
GCCCCCTGGCAGTATTGCCAGGGGGCCGCGGGCGCGTTCAACAACCAGAGACTACTGCGTGATCAATGCACGTCCTTCCAGTATTCACGCTTGAGCAAGTAGGCAAATACGAAGAAGAAAGCCAGGTACAGCAACACGTAAGTACCAATGCGCTGGCTTTCCAGTTTGACCGGGTTGGCCGAATAGGCCAGGAAGGTCACCAGGTTCTTGACCTTCTCGTCGAACTGCTCGGTCGTCAGGGTACCGGAATTCGGCGTGATGGTCAGCTGGTCGCAGGCCTCATGGGTCAAAGGGCTGCCGGTCAATGGGTCAAATTGTTTCTTCCCATCCACCACCGTCTGCACCTGCTTGCAACCGATGACCTGATTGCCCTGCAGGCCAACCAGCACGTTAGGCATGCCAACGTTTGGGAACACCTTGTTGTTCACCCCGTAAGGGCGCGACGGGTCCTCGTAGAAGGCCCGCAGGTAGCTGTACAGCCAGTCGGTACCACGCACGCGCGCCACCAGGGTCAGGTCGGGTGGTGCCGCACCGAACCAGGTCTTGGCATCAGCGGGCTTCATGCCAATCTGCATGTGGTCACCAATCTTGGCACCGGTGAACACCAGGTTGTCGAGCATCACATCGTGTGGGATGCCCAGGTCGTCGGCCACCCGCTCATAACGCTGGAACTTGGCACTGTGGCAACCCATGCAATAGTTGGCGAAGGTGCGTGCACCGTCCTGCATGGCGGCCTTGTCAGCCAGGTCGATATCGACCTTGTCCAGCTCTACCCCGTGTTCAGCGGCGAATCCAATGGCAGGCATCACGGCCAGCAAAAATACTGCAATCAACTTTTTCATCAGCCAGTCACCCTTTCCGGAACCGGTTTGGTCTTCTCGAGCCTTGTGTAGAACGGCATCAGCAGGAAGTAGGCGAAGTACAACACCGTGCACACCTGCGACAACAAGGTACGCCCCGGGGTCGGTGCCAGTACGCCCAGGACACCCAGGATCACGAAGGCAACACAGAACACCAGCAGGAAGAGCTTGCTGATCCAGCCTTTGTAGCGCATGGAGCGCACCGGGCTGCGGTCGAGCCAGGGCAGTACGAACAACACGGCGATGGCGGCACCCATGGCAATCACGCCCATCAGCTTGTCAGGCACCGCGCGCAGAATGGCGTAGAACGGTGTGAAGTACCAGACAGGGGCAATGTGTTCGGGCGTCTTGAAGGCGTTGGCTTGCTCGAAGTTGGGTTTTTCCAGGAAGTAACCGCCCATTTCCGGGAAGAAGAACACCACGGAGCAGAACACGAACAGGAACACCACCACGCCTACGATGTCTTTCACGGTGTAGTAAGGGTGGAACGGAATGCCATCCAGCGGAATACCGTTTTCGTCCTTGTGCTTCTTGATGTCGACGCCATCGGGGTTGTTCGAGCCCACCTCGTGCAGCGCCAGGATATGCAGCACCACCAGGCCCAGGATGACGATCGGCAACGCAACCACATGCAGGGCGAAGAAGCGGTTCAGGGTGATGCCGGAAATCAGGTAGTCACCACGGATCCACTGGGTGAGGTCATCGCCGATCACCGGAATGGCGCCAAACAGCGAGATGATCACCTGTGCGCCCCAGTACGACATCTGGCCCCAAGGCAGCAGGTAGCCCATGAAGGCCTCCGCCATCAGCGCCAGGTAGATCAGCATGCCGAACAGCCAGACCAACTCTCTGGGCTTCTGGTAAGAGCCGTAGAGCAGACCGCGGAACATGTGCAGGTACACCACGATGAAGAACGCCGACGCCCCTGTGGAGTGCAGGTAACGCAGAATCCAGCCGTATTCCACATCGCGCATGATGTACTCGACCGAGGCAAACGCCTCCTCGGCCGACGGTGTAAAGCTCATGGTCAGCCACACACCGGTCACGATCTGGTTGACCAGCACCAGCAGCGCCAGGGAACCGAAGAAGTACAGGAAGTTGAAGTTCTTGGGCGCGTAGTACTTGCTGAGGTGTTCTTCCCACATCTTGGTGGCGGGGAAGCGTGCGTCGACCCAGTCCATGAATTTGCTCATCATGCATTCTCCTGGTCGACGCCAATGACGACGATCTCATCCGACTCATAGGAGTGCGGTGGCACTGGCAGGTTAAGAGGGGCAGGCTGCGATTTGTAAACACGCCCGGCCAGGTCGTAGTGGGAACCGTGGCAGGGGCAGAAGTAGCCACCGACCCACTTGGGGCCCAGGTCGGCGGGTGCAACTTCGGGACGGAAGGTGGGGGAGCAGCCCAGATGCGTACACAGCCCTACCAGGATGAGAATTTCAGGCTTGATGGAGCGCACTTGCGGGTCGACATAGGCCGGCTGCACCGAGGCTTTGGAATCCGGGTCGGACAACTCGCCGGTGATTTTTTTCAGATTGCCGAGGATCTCGTCCGTTCGCCGCACGATGAATACTGGCTGGCCTCGCCATTCGGCGACCATTTGCTGCCCTGGCTCAACCTTGGCGATATTGACCTTTACCGGTGCACCTGCGGCTTTCGCCTTGGCGCTGGGGAACCATGACCCCACGAACGGTACCGCAGCCCCCACTGCTCCCGCTGCCCCGACCACGGATGTCGCGGCTACGAGGAAGCGGCGCCGGCCTGCGTTGACGCCGTCATTGCTCATTCAGTCCTCTCCCATCAGCTTGCTTGGCCTGTTGAACCAGGCTCGTACTTAGGTTGTGTCAGTGCGCTAAAAATTGGCCGCCATGGTAAGAAACAAATCCACACACTGACAAGGTGATTACCCCGGTGCAGGGGGACAACCCACGCTTTGCTTGATCTGCGTCTATGCGACAAGCGGTCACCGACATGCTGACAGGTTAGTTCAGGCGAAAAAAAAAGCCCGGTTCCAAGGAACCGGGCTTTTTTCGACTGCCGAAGCGATATTAACGCTTGGAGTACTGAGGACGCTTACGCGCTTTACGCAGACCCACTTTCTTACGCTCGACTTCACGAGCGTCGCGGGTGACGTAGCCAGCACGACGCAGAGCGCCACGCAGGGTTTCGTCGTATTCCATCAGGGCGCGGGTGATACCGTGACGGATCGCACCGGCCTGACCGCTGACACCACCACCGGAAACGGTGACGTAGATGTCGAACTTCTCGACGCTTTCGGTCAGCTCGAGTGGCTGACGAACAACCATGCGAGCGGTTTCACGACCGAAGAACACGTCCAGAGAACGGTTGTTGATGGAGATGTTACCAGTACCCGGACGCAGGAATACGCGAGCGGTTGCGGTCTTGCGACGGCCAGTGCCGTAATTTTGAGTCGCCGACATAATGAACTATCCCGTTAGATCTTCAGTTCTTGAGGCTGCTGAGCAGTGTGTGGGTGAGCTGCACCCGCGTACACTTTCAGCTTACGGTACATGTCGCGACCCAGCGGGTTCTTAGGCAGCATGCCTTTGACCGCGGTTTCGATAACACGCTCAGGGGCCTTGGCGATCAACTTCTCGAAGTTGATTTCCTTGATGCCGCCCGGGAAACCGGAGTGGGAGTAGTACATTTTGTCGGAAGACTTGGCACCCGTTACACGAATCTGCTCGGCGTTGATGACGACGATGTAGTCGCCGGTGTCAACGTGAGGAGTGTATTCTGGCTTGTGTTTGCCACGCAGACGGCTAGCGATTTCGGTAGCCAGACGACCCAGGGTCTGGCCAGCGGCGTCGACTACGAACCACTCGCGCTTTACTGTTTCCGGTTTAGCAGTAAAAGTTTTCATTCTCTAAAGCCTCAGAGGCCGCCCAGCGAAAAATAGACGGCGAATCTTACTGGATAGTGCACGGCTTGCCAAGGGCAAGCGCGCAGCCGAACGCTGACGCTTTTGGGGGCTCGGGTCAGGCACGCCAATGTTCGACGGGGTTCTTCCTGCGTGGTGGTGCATCACTTCCGCCACACGGAGAGGCGCTGAATTATCCAGATTGCGCGAAAAATTTCAACCTGCTTTGATGAACAAACTTTCTGAAGGAGTATGCAACCGATGGAATACCGCCAGCTCGGCCGTACCGACCTCAACGTCAGCGCCCTGTGCCTGGGCACCATGACCTGGGGCGAACAGAACGATCAGGCCGAGGCCTTTGCCCAGATTGGCCGCGCCAAGGCCGCCGGCATCAACTTCATCGACACCGCCGAAATGTACCCGGTGCCGCCGCGCCCCGAGACCTACGCGGCCACCGAGCGCGTCATCGGCAACTGGTTTGCCAGCCAGGGTGACCGTGACGACTGGGTGCTGGCCAGCAAGGTGGCGGGCCCCGGCAATGGCATCAGCCACATCCGCGATGGCCAGCTCAGGCATAACCGCCAGCACATCGTCGCGGCCCTGGACGAGAGCCTCAAGCGCCTGCAAACAGACCGCATCGACCTGTACCAACTGCACTGGCCCGAGCGCAGCACCAACTTCTTCGGCAAGCTGGGCTACCAGCACCTGCCCCAGGACCACTTCACGCCGCTGGAAGAAACCCTCGAGGTGCTGGACGAGCAGGTGCGCGCGGGCAAGATCCGCCACATCGGCCTGTCCAACGAAACGCCGTGGGGCACCATGAAGTTCCTGCAGCTGGCCGAGAGCCGGGGCTGGCCACGCGCCGTTTCGATCCAGAACCCCTACAACCTGCTCAACCGCAGCTTCGAGGTGGGCTTGGCCGAGGTCGCGATCCGTGAACAGTGCGGCCTGCTGGCCTACTCGCCCCTGGCCTTCGGCATGCTGTCGGGCAAGTACGAGAACGGTGCCCGGCCGCAAAACGCGCGCCTGACCCTGTTCAGCCGCTTCGCCCGCTACTCCAACCCGCAGACCACCCATGCCTGCAGCCGTTACGTGCAACTGGCCCGCGAGCACGGCCTGGACCCGGCGCAGATGGCCCTGGCCTTCGTCACCCGCCAACCCTTCGTGACCAGCAACATCATCGGTGCCACCAGCCTGGAGCAGCTGGACAGCAACCTGGCCAGCCTGTCACTGACCCTGAGCGACGAACTCTTGGCCGCAATCGAGGCTATCCACCAGGACCAACCCAACCCGGCACCGTAAGCCGCAGCCGCCTAGCTTGCAGCTAGCAGCTCACCGCTTGCTGCTTGCTGCTTGCTGCTTGCTGCTTGCCGCTGCCCCCCCTTGCCGCTGGCCGAAAAAAATAAGACGATCCAGCCAGTGATTGACCACTCCACCCTATAAGAACAATGACAATGATGTTTACCCAACCCCCCGCGTCGCTGCGGCGCGTCAGCATCCTGGCCATTGACAAGGTGTTCGCTTCTACCTTGATGCAGGCCAAGGACTTCTTCCACCTCGCTAGCCTGCGTTACAGCAAGCAGCTGGGCCTGGGCTTGCAGCCCATGTTCGAGATTCACCTGGTGAGCCCTGACGGCCTGCCCGTGGAAAGTTTCAGCAATGTGCAATTGCCCGTGGACGGTGGGCTGGAAGATGCGGATGTGATCATCCTGCCGGCCTTCTGGGACGATTTCGACAACCTGCTGCAACGCTATCCCCAGGTATTGCCCTGGCTAAGGGCACAACATGCCCGCGGCGCGGTGCTGTGCGCAGAGGCAAGCGGGGTGTTCTGGCTGGCCGAGTCCGGCCTGCTGGATGGCAAGGAGGCCACCACCTACTGGCGATTCTTCGCCAGCTTCGCCGAACGCTTTCCGAGGATCCGCCTGAACCAGGACAAGCACCTGACCGATGCCGACAACCTGTATTGTGCCGGCGGCGCTACATCTGCGTGCGACCTGTACATCTACCTGATCGAGCGTTTCTGCGGGGCCAACGTGGCACGTGCGGTATCCCGCGACATCCTCTACGAGGTGCAGCGCAACTACTCGCCGGGGCGCATGGGCTTTGGTGGCCAGAAGCTGCACCAGGACCTGATCATCCTGCAGATCCAGCACTGGCTCGAAGAGCATTTCGCAGACAAGTTCCGCTTCGAGGACGTGGCACGCAACCACGGCATGAGCATCCGCAACTTCATGCGCCGCTTCCAGGGCGCCACAGGCGACAAGCCGCTGCATTACCTGCAACGCCTACGGATCGAGACAGCCAAGGGGTTGTTGTCCAGCACCCGCAAGAGCATCAAGACCATCAGTTACGAGGTGGGCTACGACGATGCCAGTTTCTTCGCGCGGCTGTTCCGCCAGCACACCGAACTGTCACCCAACCAGTATCGCCAGCAATTCATGCAGGAGGCCTAGGGCCTCCTGCAGCGGCAAGTTGCAAGCTGCAAGCTGCAAGAAAAAGCCACAGCAGCGCGTACACCGCACTGCCTTTAGCTTGCAGCTTATAGCTTGCCGCTTGCCGCTGCCCGCTAGGGCTTGTGGGGGCGGGACAGGAACTCGTGGGACTGCATTTCCAGCAGCCGGCTTAGCGTGCGCTGGAACTCGAAGCTCAGGCGCCCGCCGGTGTACAAGTCTTTGAGCTCAACCTCGGCTGAGATGATCAGCTTGACGTTGCGGTCGTAGAACTCGTCCACCATGTTGATGAAGCGGCGGGCGATGTCGTCGGTGGCGACGCCCATCTGTTCCACATTGCTCAGCAACACGGCATGGAAGATCTTGCCCAGTTCGATGTAGTCGTTCTGGCTGCGCGGCCCGTCGCACAGGGCGCGGAAGTCGAACCAGGCCACGTCGTCGCAGGTGCGCAGCGCGTGGATCGGACGGTTCTCGATCATCAGTACATCGTTTTCCACCGCCTGGGTGCACTCAGGCGTCAGCGCCTTGAAGCTGGCGCGCATGCTCTGCTGAGCGGCTTCATCGAGCGGGTGGTGGAACAGCTCAGCCTGCTCCAGATGGCGCAGGCGGTAGTCGACCCCGCTGTCGACGTTCACCACGTCGGTGTACTGCTTGATCATGGCAATGGCCGGCAGGAAGCGCGCACGTTGCAGGCCATCCTTGTAGAGGCCGTCCGGCACGATGTTGGACGTGGCCACCAGCGATACACCGTTCTTGAACAGTTCTTCCATCAAGGTGCCGAGAATCATGGCATCGGTGATATCCGACACGAAGAATTCGTCGAAGCAGATGACCTTGGCCTCTTCGCTGAAGCGCTTGGCAATAATGGTCAGCGGGTTCTTCTCGCCCTTGAGGGTTTTCATTTCCTCGTGCACCCGCTTCATGAAGCGGTGGAAGTGCGTGCGCATCTTCTGCTTGAACGGCAGCGCCTCGTAGAAGGTATCGACCAGGTAGGTCTTGCCTCGCCCTACCCCACCCCAGAAGTACAGGCCCTTGACCGGGGTCTGCTCCTTTTTGCCAAACAGTTTGCCGAACATGCCTGGCTTGCTGTTCTGTGCATGCACCAGGTCGTCGTACAGGCGCTGCAGGTGACGCACCGCATTTTCCTGCGCCGCGTCATGGAAGAAGTCGGGACGTTTCAGATCTGCTTGATAGCGTTCTAAGGGAGTCATGATTCGTTAGCGAGGCAACAAAAAACGGGCCGTCACTGTAGCGACCGGCCCGCTTAATGGCAATCAGACTTGCGGCGAAATGCCTCAGCCCGAGTGCATTTCCTACATTCAGCCTTGTTGCGGCTGCAGGGCTGCACGCAGGCTGTCGATGGCCGCATCACGGGCCTCGACGCTGCTGCACTGCGGCCCGTCGGCAACGTGCTCGCCGTTCAACCACAGGCCAAAGCCCAAACCCTCGGCGCGTACATCGGCCTCGCCACCCTGCTGCAGCTGTTTGCTTACAGCCCCGGCGCTCTTGCCGTCGGCAAAACTGCGCGACAGCAGCAGTTGCTCGCCATCGGCGGCCAACAGGCGGAAGCGGAAGCTGCCGTCTTCGTCACGGAAGCTGACGAAGCGAGCACTTTTGGCGGCCTTTTTCTTCACATCGGCGGTAGCCTGTACGCTGCTGCGGAACGAGCGCAAGCCTACCGCTTCACGCAGTTGCTCAAGGAACGGGGTGGCGATTTTGCGCGCCTTGGCAGCACCCGCCAGCAGGATGTCTTCCAGGTCGGCCGGGCGGGCGATCAACTGGTGGTAGTACTCGCGCTTTTCGGCCAACTGGCCGTCCAGCAACTGGAACAGGCGCTGTTTTGCTTCACCCCAGCCCAGGCCTTGCTCCAGCTCCGCGCGGAACTCGGTGCATTGCGCTGGCGTGGAGAACGCCTGGAACAGGGTGAACAGGTGCGCGTTGTCCGGGTCTTTCGCCTCGCCAGGGGCGCGCGAGTCGGTGACGATGCGCGAGATCGCATCCTTCATGTCCTTGGCGCTGGTGAACAGCGGGATGGTGTTGTCGTAGCTCTTGGACATCTTGCGCCCATCCAGGCCCGGCAGGGTCGCAACACTTTCCTCGATCACGGCCTCTGGCAGGGCGAAGAAGTCCTGACCCTGGCCGAACAGGTGGTTGAAGCGCTGGCCGATGTCGCGGGCCATTTCCACGTGCTGGATCTGGTCACGGCCCACCGGCACCTTGTTGGCGTTGAACATCAGGATGTCTGCCGCCATCAGTACCGGGTAGCTGAACAGGCCCATGGAAACGCCGGCATCCGGGTCTTCGCCGTTTTCCACGTTCTTATCCACCGAGGCCTTGTAGGCATGGGCGCGGTTAAGCAGGCCCTTGGCGGCAACGCAGGTCAGCAGCCAGGTCAGCTCGGGGATCTCCGGGATGTCGGACTGGCGGTAGAAGGTCACCGTGTTCGGGTCCAGACCACCGGCCAGCCAGGTGGCGGCGATTTCAAGGCGCGAGCGCTGAATGCGCAGCGGGTCGTCGCACTTGATCAGCGCGTGGTAGTCGGCCAGGAAATAGAACGAGTCGGCGCCGGGCTGCTGGCTGGCACGAATCGCCGGGCGGATGGCACCGGCATAGTTGCCCAGGTGCGGAGTGCCGGTGGTGGTGATACCGGTAAGGATGCGCGTGGTCATGGGTGTTCGCTTATTCAGGCTTGGCTCAGTTCGAAAGGCGTGGCAGCAGCAGATCCTTCAGATCGGTCAGCTTGCCATGGAAGAAGTGTCCGCATTCTGCCACTTTCAGCAGCTCATGGGGGCGCGACAGGTTGTGGGACCAATCGTAAACCAGCTGCGGTGCCACCACCTCATCCGCGTCGGGCTGCACCACCGTGATCGGGCACTGCTCCGGCAGCGGGAACGCTGCGGTCAGGCGCATCACCGCCGGGGCAATCATGAACAGGTGCTGCAACGTCACGCCGTCGGTTTCCAGGCGGCCGGCCAGGCTGGTGGCCACGAAGCCGCCGAACGAGAAGCCCATCAACACCACTGGCAGCGCAGGGTGAGTGGCCCGCAGCCAGGCGGCCGCGGCTTGTGCATCGGCCACCTCGCCAGCGCCCATGTCATGGGTGCCGGCGCTTTGCCCGACACCGCGGTAGTTGAAACGCAGGGTCACATAGCCAGCATCGCGGGCGGTGCGTTGCAGCGTCGAGACCACCTTGTTGAGCATGGTGCCGCCCTGGACCGGGTTGGGATGGCAGATCAGCACCGCGCCACGGGCATCGGCAACGTCCAGGTACAAGGCTTCGAGCGGGCCACTGGGGCCGTCGATGAACAAGGCGGTTTCGCGGACAAGCAAGGCACTACTCCGTGACCTTGGGAGAGGTCGATTCGTCTAGGTGAGGAATTCTGTTCTGATTTGCGATCGCTCGCGGTATACAGCGCAGGTCTGAGCCGTTAACGTAAAGCAAAGCCGTTTATAGAGGAAGGACTCGTGGAACTCTCGCTCCTTGTTTGGTTGTTGCCGACCCTGGCCCTGGTCATTGGCGTGGTCGTAGGTTTCGTCGTGGCCCGCCTGTTGCCCAATGCCGCCCCCAGCAGCACACAGCGCCAGCTGGATGACATCCAGCAGCGTTTCGACAGCTACCAGAACCAGGTAGTTACCCATTTCAACAGCACGGCGGTGCTGGTGAAGAAGCTGAACCAGAGCTACCAGGATGTGCAGGATCACCTGGCCGACGGTGCCAACCACCTGGCCCTGGACGAGCTGACCCGCCAACGCCTGCTGGCCGCACTGCATTCGGAAGGCGCCCACGGTCACCGTGACCGCCTGACCCCACCGAAGGACACGGCCGAAGTGCCCCGCGACTACGCGCCCAAGACGCCGAACTCGCCAGGCATGCTGGACGAGAGCTACGGGCTCAAGCATTGAACCGCTGAACACAATGAAGGCCTCGCAAGAGGCCTTTTTTTGTGGCTGGCGCGCGCGGCTACCCCAGCCTAGGCACATGCGCGCAGGGCCTGCTGCACATCCGCCACCAAGTCCTCCACATCCTCCAGCCCTACCGACAAACGCACCAGCCCTTCGGAGATGCCGTGATGCGCCCGCTCCTGGGGCGTGTAGCTGGAGTGGGTCATGCTCGCCGGGTGCTGGGCCAACGACTCGGCATCCTCCAGGCTCACGGCCCGTGCAAACAGCTGCAAGGCGTTCATGAACCGTCGCCCGGCCTCGATACCGCCCTTGAGCTCGAAAGCGATCATGCCACCGGGCAAGCGCATCTGGCGGTTGGCCAACGCATGCTGGGCAAAGGTTGGCAGACCCGGGTAATGGATCAGTTCGACCTGCGGCTGGGCTGCCAGATACTGCGCCACCTGCCCGGCATTGGCGCAGTGGCGGTCCATGCGCAGCGCCAGGGTCTTGATGCCGCGCATCAGCAGCGCCGCGTCATGGGGCGACAGCACCGCCCCGGTCATGTCCTTGAGCCCCTCCAGGCGGATGCGGTCGACCAAAGCCTGGCGCCCCACCACCAGCCCCGCAGTAATGTCACCGTGACCGCTCAGGTACTTGGTGGCCGAATGCACCACCAGGTCGGCACCGAGTTCCAGCGGGCGTTGCAGGTAAGGGGTGCAGTAAGTGTTGTCGACCACCACCCGCACATCCCGCCCGCGTACGGCCTCGGCAACTGCGGCGATGTCGACCAGTTGCATGGTCGGGTTGGCCGGCGTCTCGAAGTAGATCATGCGTGTGCGGCCGTTGAGCGCCGCCTTCAACGCCGCCGCATCGTTCAGGTCCACGTGGTGAACCTTTACCCCGAACTCGCCGATGCCATGGTGCAGAAAAGCGAACGTGCAGCCATACAGCGTGCGCCCGACGATCAACTCGTCGCCCGGGCGCAGCAGCGTCCACATCGTCGAGGTGATGGCACCCATGCCCGAAGCCAGCGCCAGCCCCGCTTCACCGCCCTCCAAAGAGGCCATGCGCTGCTCCAGCAGGGCCAGGGTAGGGTTGGAAATACGGCTGTAGAAATGCCCGGCCTGCTCCCCGGCAAAGCACGCAGCACCGTACTCAACCGTCGGGAAGGCATAGGTGGCAGTTTGGTAGACAGGCGGCAACAAGGCACCGCCCTGGGTCAAGGGGTCGTAACCGTAATGGATCGCCCGCGTTGAAAAACCGGTGTTGTTATCGGAGCCGCGCATGGCAACTGCCTCTTGTAGGTTGCTCTAAGCTTATGCCAGTGCAACCCAAGAATTTTTCCAAAATCGCAAGCCTATCGATACTGCTTTGGAACAAAAACAATAAATCTGAATACTCGAGGGCAAACCATGCCTGCACCCCTGGACCGCATCGACCGCGCCCTGCTCGCCGCCTTGCAGAACAATGCCCGCCTGACGGTCGCCGAGCTCGCCGACCTGGTATCGCTGACCACCTCGCCCTGCTGGCGCAGGGTCAAGCTGCTGGAAGAGAACGGCTATATCACCGGCTATCAGGCCATGCTTTCACCCAAGTCGCTGGGGTTCGGGGTAACCGCCTTCGTCAGCATCATGATGGATTCCCACACCAAGCCCATGGCGCTGGCGTTCGAGCAGCGGCTGATGGAGATACCCGAGATTGTCGCCTGCCATAACATTTCCGGGCGGTACGATTTTTTGCTGGAAATCGTGGCCAGCGACCTGGAGTCCTTCGGCGAATTTGCCCGCGAGGTGCTGCAGCGCCTGCCGGGGGTGAAGGAGATCTATTCGAGTTTTTCCTACAAGGCGGTGAAGGAGCGGCGCGTGGTTCCGGTATGGGAGAACCGTCGCTAGAAGCGCCCTTCCATCGCGAGGGAAGTCTCTTACTGATTGATCACCCGGCAGCCGATATCTGCGAAAGTTGCCTTACGAAAAGCTGGCCATGTAGCGATCAGGAGCTGACTACATGGCCGAAAACAACCCCGTCGTACTTGAGCCCACTTACGTATACCCCCCGCTGTACTTGACCGAGGCGCTTTGGATCAGCGACACCGCCCCCGACCGGATGCCACTGGCCCCGATCAGCGGAGGCGGTGGATTTGGTTTCGGTGGCTGGGGCTTGGATGCAGGGCGCCCACGCGGCACCAGCCCACCTCGTGTGATAGACACCCACGAAATAGCCCCCAGCCGCGTGCTCGATATCGAGCGCAAGGGCATCGAGCAAGACCATGACGCCAGGTATGCCGCGTCCATCCAGCAATTGCCCGCACAAATAGCACAGCAGAGATCGAGCATAACCGAGGCCGCAAGAGCCTCTGCAACCACCGCGCTCGGCCAGTTGAAGGAGGAACAAAGACAGCTTACGGAACTGATACGCGACACGCGCAGGGGCTATCTGCAGGACTTGCCGGATGCTGTGAGCTTCTACGGGGCGCCATCTTTCTACAAGCGCACAGACTCGATGATGACCCGGATCTATGACCCGGGCGTATTTACAGAAAGGGGGGAGGCATTCGCCAACGAGCTGTACTCAAGGTTGAACAGGTCTGCAGATGGCTCTTACAGGTTGCATCTGAAAGCGAGCGCGCTGGCAGCGCATGCGGCGGATCTTGCACCACTGGCTGCCGCACTGGACCGTATCGAGCTTGAAGAGCCCGGCGTCAACCTGCCTGAAGTCGTGACCAGAAGGCTTGGCCAGATCCACGTGGAAAGAGCCATCGAATTCGACGGCTTGCCGAGTTTTCTCCAACACGAAATAGTCAATACCGTCGGACTGGAAGGGCAGCATCAGCTGACCGACAACCTCGCCGCGCATCTCGCCGCCACGCACGCGCTGATCGCCGCCAAACGCCTGGCCATCCCTGCTTTTTCTTCCTCCAACCCCAACATCACAGGCCCGTTGTCCAAGCCGCAAACGGAAGCCTTGCAGCACCTTGTAGACGAACAACGCAACCGTCGGGCGGGCCCTTTGTGGAAGGACTACCACCTGGCAGTGTCGCTCACCGAATCCATACGTTTTCTGGAGCGTTATGCGAGCGCCACGCAGAACCTGCTTGAACGTACACAAGCCGCCGAGCAGCTGTTGGCAAAACATACAACCGAACAAAGCGCTTTGCTTCAGGCACAGGCCGCTGCGGAGCAAGCCGCTCAGCAGCAGGCCGAAGCGGAAGCAGCCAGACGAAAAGCTCAGGCAGATCTCAGGGCGAAGGAGCAAGCCTTCATACACAAGTGGGTACCTGGGGAGATTCAGGCAGCCGAACGCCCCAGGGAAGAGCGACTGGCAAAAAAGGCCCAACGAAAAGCGCTAGCGGAACGCAAAGCCAGAGAAGCAGCCGAAAAAGCCGAAGCGCTCCGCTTGCGCAGGGAGCAGGCTCAGCAGGCCAGAGAGGCCGCAAGGGCCGCCAGCGCAGCCCGGCGGGTTGAAGCTGAACGTAAGGTCAAGGAAGCTCTCGCCGAGCGACAGGCAAAAAAAGCTGCGCGAAAATTGGCAGCTGAACGCCGTGCAGACGAAGCCAGGCAGCAGGCCGAGGCGCTGCGCAAGCAGCAGCATGAAGAACGCTTGCGCCGAACATATGCTTACCCCGGCCGCGATGCTGCTTCGTTGCCATTAATACTGCCGATCGGGCCAGCCTCGTTCGGTAACCTGTCAACCGCATATGCAGGCCTGCAAGCCGCAATACGCACAGCGATAGCCAGTGTTCTGGCTACCGGCACTACGGCGCTCGTCGCGACCATGTCTCTGGCATGGCCATCCACTCTGGGCAACAGCGAACGGCAATACCTGATCGGTATCCCGCTGAGAAACTTGGCGCCACCAGAGGGTCCAGACCTCGAGGCGCTTGCCTTGTCAGCACCGCAGCTGGACCTTCCATACCTGCTATCGGGCAGCGAAGAGGGTACCGACCTCAGGTTGCACATAACAGCTGGTGGCGGTTCGGTCCCTGTCCGCGCCGCCAGATGGGACAGCGCACGCGGCGTCTACAGTGTGGCGCTGGAGAACCCGCAGCGCACTTTGACCTGGACGCCGGCTGGTCCACCCGGGGCTGGGTTGGGTGGCCCCACCGGTTTCCCACAGGTACCAGAAGGGGTCATTGTTTACACAGGGTCGAGCCTGAACCCCGTTACCCCCGAAGCGGAAAGCTACCCCGCCCTAGACCTGCTGGATCAGGAACGGCTGATTGTCACGTTCCCCGCGGATTCGGGTCTGCCGCCGCTGTTGGTGGTGCTGAAAAGCCCGAGGTACGAGCCGGGTACATCTGTGGGAACAGGCGCCGTCCCCTCCGAAACCTGGCGCCAAGATGCAAGACGCCCGGAAGGTGCTCCAATCCCGGCTCAGATCGCGGATAAACTAAGAGGTAGGGAATTCAAGAATTTCGACGCTTTTAGAAGACGCTTTTGGAAGGAAGTAGCTAAAGACCCAGATTTGTCCAAACATTTCAACCTTCAAGAACTTCGTCGCATGAAAAAGCACGGCTATTCACCTTGGGTGGAAAAGCAAGATGAATACAAAAGCAAACGATCTTATGAGTTGCACCATGTGATTCCAATCAGTGAAAAAGGAGGCGTGTATGACATGAACAATATAGTAGTCTTGACACCTCGCTCACATAATATTACTCACTATGGAAAGAAGCCATGATCTTGAAAGAGAATTATCAAAACTATACGGAAGAAGAATTTAACGACTTATTGATGGAGATCCACCGCGCAATTGAAGATGAGCCAGACCGGGTACTCATTCCACTGATGGAACATTTTGAGCGCATCACCGAGCATCCCAGTGGCAGTGACCTATTCTTTAGACCTGCTGGCGGCAATACCGGAGAACCTGGCGAAGTATTGGGAATTGTCAAAGCTTGGCGATTAGCCAATGAAAAGGAAGGCTTCAAAACTCCTTGAGGTAATGAGGCCCTGGTTTTCCAGGGCCTACCAAAAGTCATATCGAACTCAAGTAGAAAATCCTACACCCCCTTCGGATTTCACCCACGCTCAATCAGCCTCGGAAAGCATTCCCTCCCTGCGCAATTTTCTGAATACTGCTCGCGCACTCTCGACAACAGTTAAAAAAAGCAATTGCCTTCCCAGCGAGTTCAGCATGAATACACTTCTACCGGAACAGATCAAGGCCAAACTCCGTGGCCAACAGTTTGAAACATTTGGCGATTTCAAGTCTGCCTTGTGGAGTACCTATGCCAACGACGCGACCTGCTCCAAACAGTTCGGGAAACACCAGTTGAACCGCATGAAAAAAGGTTGGCCGCCCCGTGCGCCGTTTCATCAAACCCTTGAAGGCTCAAGGTCCTACGAACTTTGCAACCACGGTCCTGAAACGCAATGCCATGACCACAATGCAAGGTGTTGCGGCCGCGCCGCGCCAGTGGAGCAACACTCGCCCAAACGCCTGGTCGATTACACCGCAGCCGAGTTCCTGACGTTGATCCAAACGATAACGTCCGCTGCTGGAACGTCAGCGTATCAGGACGCGCTGCTCGAACATTTCATCGAAGTTGTGGACCACCCCGACGGTTCAGACCTCATCTATCCCCATGATCCCGACGATGAGCAACCCCCTGAGCAGGTGTTGGCAACCCTTGTGGCCTGGCGTACTTCCAATCAACTCCCACTGTTCAGCGATTTGCAGTGACCGGGCTGAGTCAAGCGAACAAAGTGGTATCCCTCCCCGCCTTCGCCACCTGACTTACTGCGCCGGTTCCTTGCTCCCTCGGTTCAGTAAGGAGCACGGCGCCACACCAAATGCCTTGCGAAACGCGTGGCTGTAGTGGGAAAAATCGCTGAAGCCATAATCCAGCGCCGCCTGGGAAATACTCTTCACTCGGCCGCGCTCCAACGCAGTGCGGCTGGCATCCAGTCGCTCTTTCCAGATGGCCGCCGCCGGGGTTTTCTGATGGCGGGCGAAGGCCCGGGTAACGGTGCGCGTCGACACATGATGCGCCTGCGCCAGGCGCTCCAGGTTGAGGTCGGGGTCGGCCAGGTGCTGGCGAATGTAGTGCATGACCCGGCCATGCAGGTCGAGTTCGTGCTGGGTGACGGTCAGGTCCTGCCACTCAAGGCTCAACACCAGCAAATCGAGCAAGGTGTCGGCGTAGCGCTCGCTGAGCACGTCGCTGCCGACCGTACCGTGGCTGGCTGCCTGCTGAATCATCGCCCGCAATGGCAAGACGCCTGGTCGCCGCTGATCCAGCAGCATGCCGGTGCGTTGCTCGATGGCCGGTACACGGGTAGCCAGCCACGCCCGGGGGATACGCAGCAAGTGGTTTTCGGTACCACCCAGGCTGAAACGGAAACACTGGTCTGCGTCGTAAAGAAACACGTCTTCGGCAGAAAACGCAGCCTGCCGCCCACCTTGCTCGAATTGCCCGAAGCCTTTTGGGGTGAATGCCAGCCACAGGTCGTCATTCGGATCGCTGCGCACGTGACCAGGTTTGCGCGCCCAGTGATGCAGGGGTGAGGACAGGGTATAGAGCTCGAGCGCACCGATGCCCTTCACCGCCAGCATGCCTTCGAAATCGCTCTGCGACGCGGGTCGGCTGTCGGCCTTGAGGCAATGCTGGCAGACCACATCCTTCCAGTAATCGAAACGACGTGGCGCTTCCACTGCGACGGTCGAGTAGTGGCTGGGCACAGGCATGGCACTTACCTCACAAGGCGGACTGCGTCATGAATCGGGTGAGTCGCGGGCAACTCGCCAACCGATTTTTCAGCAAGTTCCACGCCAGCCCGGTAACCGCCGCCCCACGCTGCCGGGGCAGCAGCACGCCCCAATATGTGCCCTCCAATGGCGCACGTGGCGCGCGCCTGGCACCACCCTCGATCACGCCTGCCGCCTTGGCGTAAACCTGTCCTTTCCAGCCAATCGGTTGTCACGCCGAACAAAGCGGGTGGGCCTTGCGCTGCATAACGTTTAGGCAACACCGGCCATTTCCCCGGTGCCCTCCAAGGCCATTGCGTGCGGCCTGATGAACATCAAGAAGAAAGGAGCAGCCTATGGAATCCGCGATCGACAAGCACCTCAAGTGCCCAAGAAGCCTGTCCCGCCGTGTGCCCGACGACTACCAACCGCCCTTCCCCATGTGGGTGGCCCGCGCCGGCGAGCACATGCAGCAGGTGGTGATGGCTTACCTGGGCGTGCAGTACCAGGGCCAACACCACCAGCCCGCCGCGCTGCAGGCCATGGGCCAGATCGTGGCGAGCTTCAGCCTGGCCGATGGCCCGCTGAACCATGACCTGACCCACCACACCGACAACAGTGGCTACGACAACCTGATGGTGGTCGGCTACTGGAAAGACCCGGCCGCCTATGGCCGCTGGCTGAACTCACCGGAAGTGGCACAGTGGTGGGCAGCCGAAGCGCGGCTGCAGGATGGGCTTGGATATTTCCGCGAAATCATTGCCCCACGGGCGGAACAGTTCGAAACGCTGTATGCCTTCCAGGACCGGCTGCCGGGTGTAGGCGCGGTAATGGACAGCACCAGCGGCGAGATCGAGGAGCATGGCTACTGGGGCTCCATGCGCGACCGTTTCCCGGTGTCACAGACCGACTGGATGCTGCCCGACGGCGAATTGCGCATCGTCAGTGGTGACCCTGCCAAAGGCGGCCGGGTAGTGGTGCGCGGCCATGACAACATCGCGTTGATCCGCTCCGGGCAGGACTGGGTGGAGACCGAGGCCGAGGAACGCTCGCTATACCTTGACGAGATCCTTCCCACCCTGCAGGCAGGCATGGATTTCTTGCGTGACCAGGGGGCGCCACTGGGCTGCTACAGCAACCGCTTCGTACGCAATATCGACCTGCAGGGCAACCTGCTGGACTCAAGCTACAACATCGGCCACTGGCGGTCGGTGGAAAAGCTCGAGCGCTGGGCGGAATCGCACCCCACTCACCTGCGCATCTTCGTCACCTTCTTCCGCGTGGCAAGCGGCCTGGAAAAACTGCGCTTGTACCATGAGGTGTCCGTGAGCGATGGCCGCCAGCAGCTGTTCGAGTACATCAACTGCCACCCCAATACCGGCATGATGCGCGATGCGCTACCCGCCGCTACCGGCTGCCCGCACCAGGCGCACGCATCATGAGGGCGCCCGGCATGAACAGGTTGCGCCTGCTTACCCTGGGCGCGTTGCTGCCGGCCGCCGCAGCCCAGGCCGTGGAAGTGGCACCCGGTGACTACGAACAGTACCCGGTGGGCGCCACCATCGGTGCGCTGTACTACCAGCACTCCACCAACAACGCGGCCTACGCCCAGGGCCACAAGATAAGCTCGGACTTCAAGCTCAGGTCGGACGTGGGCATTCTGCGCTTGCTGCACGTCATCGCCCTGAGTGACACGGTGACCGTCGACCCACAGTTCCTGCTGCCCTTCGGCCATGTGTCCAGTAGCGGCGATGCGTCGCCCCTGGGCAATGCCGACGGTATCGGCGACTTGATCTTGGCTGCGCCGTTCAAGCTACGGCTCAACGAAGCCCGGGACACCCTCAGCCTGACCCCGTACCTGTTCGTGCCGACGGGCACCTACGACCGCGACGACCCGCTGAACATCGGCGAAAACCGGTGGAAGTTCGAACTGCAGGGTGCCTATATCAAGCACTTCGACGCCCACTGGGCGGTGGACCTGGTCGGTGGCGCCACCTGGTATGGCGACAACGACGATTACGGGCCAGCTGGCCAGAAACTGGAGCAGGACGTGTCCTACGCTGCACAGATCATGGCCCGCTACATGCCGGACACGGCCACCACCTTTGCCGTTGGCGTCGGCCGCACCTGGGGCGGCGAAACCGAGGTCGAGCGTGTGGACCAGGACAACCGCCTGGGCACCACCAACCTGCGCCTGACCGCCACGCGCTTCGTCACTGCGCAGGACCAGCTGCAGCTGCAACTGGGGCGCGACCTGTCGGTGGACAACGGGCCCAAGGAGAACCTGCGCATCAACCTGCGCTATGCACACATCTTCTGAGGCAGCGTACCCCGCATTCATCACCCAATACCTGAAAGGATTGCCCCATGGCCATCGTCCGCCCCACCGCAACACAGGTACAAGACCTCGCCCAACGTCTGCACATGCAACTGAGCCCCGAACAGGCCACGGAGTACCTGGCACTGATGCAAGGCAGCTTCGATGCCTATGACCTGATCGACGAGTTGCCCGACTACACCCCGGTCACCGCTGGCAAGCCGCGCACCAGCCATCGCCCGACCGACGCCGAAAACCCGCTGAATGCCTGGTATCAGCGCACCGAAATCAGTGGTGCCAGCGATGGCAAGCTGGCCGGGCGCAGTGTGGCCCTGAAGGACAACATCGCCCTGGCCGGTGTGCCGATGATGAACGGTGCCGCCCCCCTGGAAGGGTTCGTGCCGGGGTTCGACGCCACCGTGGTGACGCGCCTGCTGGAGGCCGGGGCCACCATCGTCGGCAAGGCGACCTGCGAGCACTACTGCATCTCCGGCGGCAGCCACACGTCCGACCCTGCCCCGGTCCACAACCCGCACCGTCACGGTTACGCGTCCGGGGGCTCGTCCTCGGGCAGTGCGGCGCTGGTCGCCGCTGGCCAGGTGGACATGGCCATTGGCGGTGACCAGGGGGGTTCCATTCGCATTCCGTCGGCCTTCTGCGGTACCTACGGCATGAAGCCCACCCACGGCCTGGTGCCCTACACCGGCATCATGGCCATCGAGGCGACCATCGACCATGCTGGCCCCATCACCGCCAATGTGCGCGACAACGCACTGATGCTGGAGGTGCTGGCCGGTGCCGACGGCCTGGACCCGCGCCAGGCCGCGCCGCAGGTGGACCACTACACCCAATATCTGGACCGCGGTGTCAGCGGCCTGCGCATCGGCGTCCTCCAGGAAGGCTTCGAGCTGGACAACCTGGACCCACGGGTACGCGACACCGTGCGCGCCGCCATCGAACGGCTGAGCGCACTGGGCGCGGTGGTGGAACCGGTGTCCGTCGCCGAGCATCGGCTGGCCGGCGCGCTGTGGCACCCCATCGGTTGCGAGGGCCTGACCCACCAGCTGATGCACGCCAACGGCGCTGGGTTCAACTGGAAGGGCTTGTACGACGTGGCGTTGCTGGACAAACAGGCCGGCTGGCGCAACCACGCTGATGTGCTGTCGCCCTCACTGAAGCTGTGCATGCTGGTGGGCCAGTACGGCCTGGAGCGGTACCACGGGCGCTACTACGCCAAGGCCCAGAACATTGCCCGCCTGGCCCGCGCAGGGTATGACCAGGCGCTGCAGCGCTACGACCTGCTGGTGCTGCCAACCGTGCCGATCATCGCCCAACCTCACCCGCCGGCAGGCTGTTCGATCAGCGAATACGTAGCCCGGGCGCTGGAGATGATCGGCAACACCAGCGCCCAGGACATCACCGGCCACCCGGCCATGTCCATCCCGTGCGGCAACGTGGACGGCCTGCCGGTGGGCCTGATGCTGGTGGGCAAGCACTACGCCGAGGGCCTGCTGTACCAGGCCGCCAGCGCCTTCGAAGCCAGCGTCGACTGGCGAACCCTTTGACCGCAATGCCTGATCAGGAGCCCACCATCATGAGCACATCAGTGCCAACCACCGACACCTCGACACCGGGCCAGCGTGCCCGGGCGCTGCTGAAAGTGATGCAGGACAAGGGCATGGTGCCCGAAGGCTACATCGAACAGCTCACCGACCTGATGGAGAACCAGTGGGACCCGGCCAATGGCGCGCGGGTGGTCGCCCGTGCCTGGGTCGACGAAGATTACCGCCGCCTGTTGCTGGAGGACGGCACCGCCGCCTGCGCCGAGTACGGCTACACCGGCCCCCAGGGCGAATACATCGTGGCCCTGGAAGACACCCCCACGGTCAAGAACGTGATCGTCTGCAGCCTCTGCTCGTGCACCAACTGGCCGGTACTCGGCCTGCCACCTGAGTGGTACAAGAGCTTCGAATTCCGCGCCCGCCTGGTGCGCGAAGGCCGCACGGTATTGCGCGAACTCGGCACCGAGCTGCCGCCCGACATGCAGGTATGTGTGTGGGACACCAGTGCCGAGAGCCGCTACCTGGTACTGCCCCAGCGCCCGGCCGGCAGCGAGCACCTGGATGAAGAGGCGCTGCGCCGCCTGGTCACCAAGGATGTGCTGATCGGCGTCGCCCTGCCCGTGGTGCGCTAGGCGCACCTTTTCCCCATTCCACACAGGTAAAGCGCAATGGACGGATTTCACGATCTCGGCGGTTTTCAGGGCTTCGGCAAGGTCGCCCACCGCATTGACACCCTCAGCTACAAACCGGTCTTCAAGGAAGACTGGGAGCACCTGGCGTACAGCCTGATGTTCGTGGCCAGTGACCACCTTGGCCTGTTCAGCATCGACGAGGCCCGCCATGCCGTGGAGCGCCTGGATGTGCGCCAGCATGTGGGCACCACCTATTACGAGCGCTATGTCATCGCCACCGCCTCGCTGCTGGTGGAGGCGCAGGCCATCACCCAGGAGGCGCTGGACGAAGCCCTGGGCTCACCGTTCAAATTGGCCAACCCGCCCCACAGCAAGGGGCGGGTGGCCATCACCGACCGCCCGCCGTTCGAGGTGGGCCAGCGGGTACGGGTACGTGACGAGCGCTTCGCCGGCCACGTGCGTTGCCCCGCCTACGTGCGGGGCAAGGAAGGCGTGGTGCTGCACCGCACCCGCGAACGCTGGCCGTTCCCCGACAGCATCGGCCACGGTGACCGCTCGGCGGCGCTGCAACCCACCTACCACGTGCAGTTCGAGGTGCGGGACCTGTGGGGCGAGGCGGCAGACGACGGGCGTGTGGTGGTCGACCTGTTCGAGAGCTACCTGGACCCGGTGCAGCCGGCATGAGCCGTGCAGCCGACAACCCCCTTCGGCTGCCCGTGACCGTACTGTCGGGTTTTCTCGGCGCAGGCAAGACCACCCTGCTCAACCACATCCTGCATAACCGCGAGGGGTTGCGGGTGGCGGTCATCGTCAACGACATGAGCGAGGTGAACATAGACGCCGAGAACGTTGGGCGTAACGTCACCCTGGAGCGTGGCAGCGACCGGCTGGTGGAGATGACCAACGGCTGTATCTGCTGCACCCTGCGCGCCGACCTGCTGGAGCAGGTAAGCGCGCTGGCCAGGGCCGGCTGCTATGACTACCTGCTGATCGAATCCACGGGCATCTCCGAGCCCATGCCGGTGGCCGAAACCTTCGCCTTTCTCGACCGTGACGGGTTCAGCCTGAGTGAGTTGGCGCGCCTGGACACGCTGGCCACGGTGGTCGACGCCAGCAGTTTCGAAGGTTTGTTGGGTGCCGCTGCCCCGGCCGGGGGTGAGCCCGGGCAGCGGCCGCTGGGCGACCTGCTGGTCGAACAGGTGGAGTATGCCGACGTCATTCTGGTGAACAAACTCGACCTGCTGGAACCCCAGCGCTACCCGGCGCTGGAGGCCCTGCTGCGCCAGTTGAACCCGCGTGCGCGCATCGTGCCAATGGTGCGCGGCGAAACAGACCTGGCCAACGTGCTGGGTACGCACCTGTTCGACCTGCCGAGCCTGGTGCAGTCGCCGGGCTGGATGCAGCAGATAGACCGTGCGGCACAGCCGGAACCGGAATCGGAAACCTACGGCATCACGTCATGGGTGTACCGAGAGCGCGCGCCCTTCCATCCGCAACGGCTGCGGGCGTTGTTCGAACAACCGTGGGCACACGGGCATCTGCTGCGCTGCAAAGGCTATTTCTGGTCGGCCAGCCGGTTTTTCGAAATCGGCATGCTGGCGTTGAGCGGCGGGCGGTTCGAGTGGGAATACAGCGGGCGCTGGTGGCGCTTCGTCGAGCAGGCACAGTGGCCGCTGGAAGCCTATCGGCGCCAGGCGATCATGGGCAAATGGGATGAAAACGTGGGCGATTGCCGGCAGGAAATCGTGTTCATCGGCCAAGGGCTGGACGTTGATGCGCTGAGGGTGGCGCTGGATGAATGCTTGCTGAGCGAGGAGGAGATCTTGGCGGGGCCGGAGAGCTGGGTACAGCTGGAAGATCGCGAGCTGCGCTCTCGCGCAGAGCATTGATTTCGCAAGCAAGCCCGCTCCCTGTGGGAGCGGGTTTACCCGCGAAGCAGACAGCGCGGTGGAGGGCACCG
>NZ_JACVVH010000067.1:0-20925 GCF_016647865.1 Pseudomonas sp. S60
GCCGAGGCGGGGGCCGGCGGAGCGAGGGGGAGGGTTACTGGGCGGCGGTTTCGCCTTGGGACAGGCTGTAGACGTAGGCGGCCAACAGGTGGACCTTGTCGTTGCCCTGGATGTCAGCCTGGGCTGGCATCTGGCCTTGGCGGCCGTAGCGGATGGTCTGCTGCAACTGGGCGAAGCTTGAGCCGTAGATGAACGCCTGTGGGTGGGTCAGGTCTGGCGCGCCCATGACCGGGGTGCCCTTGCCTTCAGGCCCGTGGCAGGCCACGCAGTTGCCGGCAAAGATTTCCTTACCCTTGGCAGCGTCGGCCTTGACGCCTTCCGGCAGGCTGCGGCCATCGAGGTTGGTCAGCACGAACGCAGCCACATCCGCCACGCCCTGCTCACCGATCACTTCAGCCCAGGCCGGCATCACGCCGTGGCGGCCATTCATGATCGACGCCTTGATGGTTTCCGGCTCGCCGCCCCAGCGCCAGTCCTTGTCGGTCAGGTTGGGGAAGCCATAGGCACCCTTGGCGTCGGAGCCATGGCACACCGAGCAGTTGGAGGCGAACAGGCGGCTGCCCATTTTCAGTGCCTGCGGATCCTTGGCCACTTCCTCCACGGGCATGGCGGCATACTTGGCGAAGATCGGGCCGAACTTGGCGTCAGCCTTGTCCATCTCCTTCTGCCACTCGTTCACACCGGTCCAGCCATCTTCATAGCCAGGCAGGATGCCTTTCCAGTTGCCCAGGCCTGGGTACAGCACCAGGTAGCCGGCGCCGAACACCAAGGTGCCGACGAACAGCCAGAACCACCATTTGGGCAGCGGGTTGTCGTATTCTTCGATGCCATCGAAGCTGTGCCCCATGGTCTGGTCGGTGGTCTCGCTGCTCTGGCCCTTGCGGGTCCCGAGCAGCAGCCAGGTCAGGCCGATCAGGCTGCCGATGGTCAGTACGCTGATATAGGTACTCCAGAAGGCGGTCATTGCGCTTTGCTCCTCACAGGTGCACGTTTTGCAGGTTCCTGGCTGCCCGCAGGCACGCCGTCATCGACGAAGGGCAGCAGGCGCGCCTCGGCGAAGTCACGGTCGCGGTTGCGGTTGAACACCCACAGGCTCAGGCCGATGAAGGCGATCATCACCACCAGGGTGCCCAGGCCACGGATCATGCCGATATCCATTTCCATCGCACTTACCTCTTGTTCTTGATCGCGGTGCCGAGCACCTGCAGGTAGGCGACCAGGGCGTCCATCTCGGTCTTGCCCTTGACCGCTTCGCGGGCGCCGGCGATGTCGTCGTCGGTGTAGGGCACGCCGAGGGTGCGCAGGGTGCGCATCTTGGTATCGGTGTGGCTGTTGTCGACCTGCTGGGCAACCAGCCACGGGTAGGCCGGCATCTTCGATTCCGGCACCACGTTGCGCGGGTTGTACAGGTGCGCCCGGTGCCAGTCGTCCGAGTAGCGGCCGCCGACGCGGGCCAGGTCCGGCCCGGTACGCTTGGAGCCCCACAGGAACGGGTGGTCCCATACGCTTTCACCGGCTACCGAGTAATGGCCATAGCGTTCGGTTTCGGCGCGGAACGGGCGGATCATCTGCGAGTGGCAACCAACACAGCCCTCGCGGATGTAGATGTCGCGGCCTTCGAGCTGCAGGGCGGTGTAGGGCTTCATGCCTTCCACCGGCTTGTTGGTGACGTCCTGGAAGAACAGCGGGACGATCTGGGTAAGCCCGCCGATACTGACGGCGAACACCATCAGCAGGGCCAGCAGGCCAACGTTTTTCTCGATGACTTCATGTTTCATCAGGCAGGTCTCCTCAAGCCAGCTGGGCATTCGCAGGGGCGGTATCCAGCGCCGGCGAACGCACGGTACGCCAGGTGTTCCAGGCCATCAGGAACATGCCGCTGAGGAAGATCGCACCACCGACGAAGCGCACGATGAAGCCTGGGTGGCTGGCCACCAGGGTTTCCACGAACGAGTAGGTGAGCGTGCCGTCGCTGTTGACTGCGCGCCACATCAGGCCCTGGGCGATGCCGTTGACCCACATCGAGGCGATGTAGAGCACGGTGCCGATGGTGGCCAGCCAGAAGTGCGCGTTGATCAGGCCGATGCTGTACATGCGCTCTTTGCCGAACACTTTCGGGATGGTGTGGTACATCGCGCCGATGGAGATCATCGCTACCCAGCCGAGGGCGCCGGCGTGTACGTGGCCGATGGTCCAGTCGGTGTAGTGGGACAGGGCGTTGACCGTCTTGATGGCCATCATCGGGCCTTCGAAGGTGGACATGCCGTAGAACGCCAGCGACACCACCAGGAAGCGCAGGATCGGGTCGCTGCGCAGTTTGTGCCAGGCGCCCGACAGGGTCATCATGCCGTTGATCATGCCACCCCAGCTGGGTGCCAGCAGGATCAGCGACATCACCATGCCCAGCGACTGTGCCCAGTCGGGCAGGGCGGTGTAGTGCAGGTGGTGTGGGCCGGCCCAGATGTACAAGGTGATCAGCGCCCAGAAGTGCACGATGGACAAGCGGTAGGAATACACCGGGCGCTCGGCCTGCTTGGGCACGTAGTAATACATCATGCCCAGGAAGCCTGCGGTCAGGAAGAAGCCCACCGCGTTGTGGCCGTACCACCACTGCACCATGGCATCGGTGGCCCCGGCATACACGGAGTAGGACTTGGTCAGGCTGACCGGCAGTTCCAGGTTGTTGACGATGTGCAGAATGGCAACGGTGAGAATGAACGCACCGAAGAACCAGTTGCCCACGTAGATGTGCTTGGTGGTGCGCTTCATCAGCGTGCCGAAGAACACGATGGCGTAGGCAACCCAGACAATGGTGATCAGGATGTCGATCGGCCATTCCAGTTCAGCGTATTCCTTGGAACTGGTGTAGCCCAGCGGCAGGCTGATGGCCGCCAGCAGGATCACCAGTTGCCAGCCCCAGAACGTGAACGCCGCCAGTCGCGGTGAAAACAGGGTGGTCTGGCAGGTGCGTTGCACCGAATAATACGACGTAGCGAACAGGGCGCAGCCACCGAAGGCGAAGATCACCGCATTGGTATGCAGTGGGCGCAGGCGGCCGAAGCTGGTCCAGGGGAGGTCGAAGTTGAAGAAAGGCCAGGCGAGCTGGGCGGCGATGAAGACGCCGAGCCCCATCCCGACGATTCCCCAAACCACCGTCATGATGGCGAATTGGCGGACCACCTTGTAGTTATAGGCGGTACTGCTGGTTGTGTTCATGTATGGGTTCCCATCCACGGTTATTGGCAGGCTATACAGCGAGGCAAGCATGATTAATGGGCAAAATGCCTGCATTGACGGGGATCAATGGGCGAAGGTCGGAAATGTCCCAGGCTTGCGCTGCGATCCTGCACAGCTGCAGGGCAGTGGCAGGTACCGGGCTTGCCTGATCCTTGCCCACGGTGCAGGCGCACCGATGGACAGCGGGTTCATGGACGAAATGGCGCAAAGGCTTGCGGCGCTTGGGGTAGCGGTAGTGCGCTTCGAGTTCCCCTACATGGCGCAGCGGCGCCAGGGCGGCAGCAAGCGCCCGCCCAACCCGCAACAGGTATTGCTTGATTGCTGGCGTGAGGTGTATGCGCAGGTGCGACCATTAGTCACAGGCACATTGGCCATTGGCGGCAAGTCCATGGGCGGGCGCATGGCCAGCCTGGTGGCCGATGAACTGGGTGCAGATGGGGTGGTGTGCCTGGGTTACCCGTTCTATGCGGCGGGTAAACCGGAGAAGCCGCGGGTGGAGCACCTGGCCGCATTGAAGACGCCGACCCTGATCGTGCAGGGCGAGCGGGACGCGCTGGGTAACCGGGAGGCGGTGGCCGGTTACAGGTTATCGCCCGCCATCGAGGTCAGCTGGCTGACCGCTGCCGATCACGACCTGAAACCCCTGCGCGCCTCAGGTTTCACCCACGACCGGCACCTGCAGGCCGCCGCCCGGCTAACCGCAGAATTCCTGATCCGACCTTAGGGGCGACCGGAGGTCGCGATGGCCTGCGTAGCAGGCCCCCGCGAACGCGTTGGATCAGTCGCGGTATTCACACAGGTAAGCGGTATCTACCGCTACCTTCAACTGGAACTTGCTGTCTGCCGGCACATTGAACTTGTCGCCCGCCTTGAAGGTTTCCCAGCTGTCACTGCCTGGCAGCTTGACCGTGAGTGCGCCCGATACCACGTGCATGATCTCGCGCTTGGCCGTACCGAATTCGTATTCGCCTGCCGCCATCACCCCTACAGTGGCCGGGCCTTCCTCGCCCGTGAAGGCGATCGACTTGACGGTGCCGTTGAAGTACTCGTTGACCTTGAACATGGGCGACTCCAAAAAAAGAAGAGGGCAAAAAGGCTGGCCAGTATGCCCAAGGCCAAAGGCCCCGTCATCTGCTTTGAACGGCAGCGCAGGTCAACCGGCTGGCAGGCTCAACGGCAGCAGCCGCGCGGTGTTGCGCGCATCTTCCAGGGCCCGGTGCTGCTGCCCGCAAAAGTGCATGCCCGCCATCTGCAACGCGCTGTTGAGCCCCGTGGGCCGTTGCAGGTGGCGGGCCTTGGCAAAGCGCTGCTTGAGGTTGATGTGCGGCAGGGCGCGCAACAGGCTGTCGAGGCCGTGCTGCTGCCACTCCTGGGCCAGTTGCTGGCGGTCGTAGTCACCCCAGCTCACCCACGCCTGCAATTGCTCGCGGTGATGCCCCAGCCAGCGCTCGAAGTTTGCCCATACCTCGGCGAACGGTGCGGCCGTGTCCACGTTGGCCTGGCTGATGTGGGTCAGCTGCCGGCAGAACGGTGTCAGCTGCGGCCTGCGCCGGGGCCGCACGAAGCGCTGGAAGTGGTCCACCTCACGGCCTTCACGGGTCACCAGGCTTGCGCCGATTTCAATCACTTCCATGTCTGCGACTGGCCAGCCGCCGTCGTCTGTCGTCGCTTCCAGGTCGATCACCAACCAATGGCCCATACCAGGCTCCCTTGCAGATCCTGCTAGAGCGTAGCCAAAGTCCGGCGTTCAGGCACCCCCTGGCATTTTGCCGCCTGCTTTGGCATAAAGGTCAGGTTTCGGCAGTTGTGCCGCCCCTGGAAAGCGCCTAGCTTAGGCATACCCAGGCATCCAACGTGATGAGTGTCCGTCTTGACTCCAGCGCCCGGCCTTAAGGCCCTGTCGACCTTGCTGCTGTTTGCCGCGTTCTGGCTGGCGGCACCGGCATGGGCTGCCGAGCAGGTCGAGGTCAGAGTCGGGGCTGCGCATTTTCCCCCTTATACCGTGCGCCCCGAGCAGGGCGCCGGTGCCGGCCTGCTGGTGCAACTGATCGACGCCCTCAACCGCCTGCAGCCTGGCTATCGGTTCGTGCTGGTGCCCACCTCCGTGCAGCGCCGCTTCAGCGACCTCAAGCAGGGCCGCACCGACATGGCCATTTTCGAAAACCCGCAATGGGGCTGGGCACAGGTGCCGCACCAGGCCGTGGACATGGGCCTGGAAGACGCGGAGGTGTTCGTTGCCCGCACCAGCAGCGCGCAAAGCCCTGGCTATTTCGACGACCTGCGGGGCAAACGCCTGGCCTTGTTCAACGGCTACCACTACGCATTCGCCGGGTTCAACCCCGACCCCGGCTACCTGCGCAATGCGTTCAATGCCACGCTCACCTACTCCCATGACAGCAACCTGCTGATGGTGCAGGCGGGGCGGGCCGACATTGCCCTGGTAACCCGCTCGTTCTTCAACGACTTCATCGCCCGCAACCCCGCCAGCCGCGCGCAACTGCTGCCTTCGCAGCGCATTGACCAGCTGTACCACCACTATGCGCTGCTGCGCCCCGGCGCGCCGATACCGGCGCAATCGTTTGCCGGGCTGCTGCAGGTGCTGCGCGACAATGGCCAACTGGGCCGCATCTTCGAGCCCTACGGCATACAGCTCACGCCCGAACTGCACTAAATTCGGCTTTGGCGCCCTCGTTCTCGACTGTGAGCCCACTTTTCCACTTCAGCGAGCTACGCCCATGCCTTTCGATGCCATTTCGCAGCCTTTGTCACCCCCCCGTTGGCGCAGCCTTGATGGCCAGGAGGGGGATAACCGGTTGAGCCTGTCCTTACAGGGGCGGCCATTGATTCAGTTGCGTGTGCAGCCTGGTGAGCCGCTTGCCGTTCAGCTGGAACACGCATGCACCGAGCGGCCCTACCAGGCGCTGTGGGCCGCATGCTACTGGTTGCTGTCACGCAACCCGGCTTGCCAGCGGCTGGCCTGGCAGATCCCCGAATTGCCCGTGCAGGCCCTTGCCAGCGGCCTGTTGCGCCAAGAGCAGCCGGGCCACTATGTGTGCGAGCGCGGGATGTTCTGGCAATTGCCGCAGCCATGGCTGGGCGAGTCGGTGGCACCGGTGTACCCGCAGCAGATGCGCATCACCGATGGCAAGCGCCACCCCCAGCGTGCGCCAAAGCCGCGGGGGGAAGTGTACCGGCGCTTCGATGCGCGGCTGGGCAGTTGGGTGTCGTTGCGTACCCTGGAAATCGAGCACGACCTGGAGCGCTTCAACCGCTGGCAGAACGACCCGCGGGTAGAGGCGTTCTGGCAGGAAGGCGGCACGCTGGCGCAGCACCGCGAATACCTGAGCAAGCTGGACGCCGACCCGCATACCCTGACGCTGATCGGCTGCTTCGACGACGAGCCGTTCGCTTACTTCGAAGCCTATTGGGCGAAAGAAGACCGCATCGCGCCGTTCTACCCGGCCGATGACTACGACCGCGGCATCCACATGCTGGTGGGCGAACAGCGCCACCGCGGCCCGCACAAGGTAGCCAGCTGGCTATCGGCGCTGGTGCACTACCTGTTCCTGGACGACCCCCGCACCCAGCGGGTAGTGGCCGAGCCGCGTGCCGACAATGCCAGGATGATTGGCTACATGCATGACCAGTGCTTCCACTGCGACAAGGAATTCGACTTCCCGCACAAGCGCGCCGCGCTGATGATTCTGGGGCGGGAGCGTTTTTTTGAGCGTTGTGACCTGGTTTGAGTGAGCGGGCGCGCAGCGCAATGCGCTGCGCGGCGCCCGTTCAACCTTGCCGGCTGGCCGTTTTACGGCAATGCACCAATGCATCGCGAATCATGAAATTGACCAGGGTAGGGGAGACGCCCAGCTCCTTGGCGATGTCCTTCTGCGGCACACCGTGCAGGCGGTACATCTCGAACGCATAGCGGGTGCGTTGGGGCAGCTCGTTCAAGGCCTGGGCGATGTCGTCGAGCGCTGCCCGGTTGATATGGGTGGCTTCGGGCGAGGCATTCTGGATGACCACGTTCAGGCCCTCTTCCTCGCTACCGGAATACCTCAGCTCCATTGCCTGCTTGCGGTAATGGTCAATGGCCAGGTTGCGCACGATCTGGAACAGGTAGCTGAGCTGCGCCTTGAACGAGGAGGTGATCTGTGGCGCGCTGCCAAGCCTGAAAAACGCGTCCTGTACCACGTCTTCGGCGCGTGACCGGCAGCCGGTAATGCGTGCAGCAATCTTCAGCAGGATGTTGCGGTTGTCGACGAAGGCCTGGAGTAATGGTGAATCGCACTTACTTGTGGATAGTTGTTCCGCCATGGAAATCACCTTGTCACAGAAGGGAAAGGGCGCACTGAAACTTCA
The DNA here is from genome assembly GCF_016647865.1 of Pseudomonas sp. S60. Lineage (NCBI taxonomy): Bacteria > Pseudomonadati > Pseudomonadota > Gammaproteobacteria > Pseudomonadales > Pseudomonadaceae > Pseudomonas > Pseudomonas sp. S60. The sequence goes on from NZ_JACVVH010000067.1 coordinate 7,600, forward strand.
GATGCGTCCTGAGACGTGCGACAAGCTATTCAGAATGATAATGATTGTCAAATACGAAACGAAATTAGTATCTGTATTTTTCAGTTCTAAGCCAGGTCCTGCCTGAGGGGCGCGTCCTCAGGCCCGCATACAGGGCAACACCCGCTAATTTCTGCCCCTGCCTATCCGTTCCCCTGTGTACATCCCCGGCCGCCCATGCTGCCCGCCCTGGTGGCGGTGCAACCGGCCCGCCCACCCAGACACTGGCAGGAACACCCATGACGCATGCCTTCGAACTCCCGCTCACGCTGGTCCAGGCCCTGACGCAGCGTGCCGCGCTCAGCCCGGACCAAGTCGCCTTGCGCTTTCTGGCCGACACGCCGGGCGAGCAGGCCGTGCTCAGTTACCGGGACCTCGACCAGCGCGCCCGCGCCATCGCTGCCGCCCTGCAGGCGCGGGCCGGCCATGGCGAGCGCGCGGTGCTGCTGTTCCCCAGCGGGCCAGACTACGTTGCGGCGTTCTTCGGCTGCCTGTACGCCGGCATCATCGCCGTGCCTGCCTACCCGCCAGAATCGGCCCGCCAGCACCACCAGCAGCGGTTGCTGTCGATCATCGCCGACGCACAGCCGCGCCTGCTGCTGACCGTCGATGCCTTGCACGGCAGCCTGCAGGGCCTGGACGCGCTTTCAGCCGCCGATGCCCCTGAGCTGCTGGCCGTCGATGGCCTTGACCTGGCACTGGCGGATGCGTGGCGCGAACCCGTGCTCAAGGCCGACGACATCGCCTTCCTGCAGTACACTTCCGGCTCCACTGCGCTGCCCAAGGGCGTCCAGGTCAGCCACGGCAACCTGGTGGCCAACGAACAACTGATCCGCTGTGGTTTCGGCATCGACCTCAACCCCGATGATGTGATCGTCAGCTGGTTGCCGCTTTACCACGACATGGGCCTGATTGGCGGGCTGCTGCAGCCGATTTTCAGCGGCGTGCCGTGTGTGCTGATGTCGCCGGGCTACTTCCTCGCACGCCCCCTGCGCTGGCTACAGGCAATCAGCGAATACGGCGGCACCATCAGCGGAGGCCCCGACTTCGCCTACCGGTTGTGCAGCGAGCGGGTCAGCGAAAGCGCCCTCGAAGGGCTCGACCTCAGCCGCTGGCGCGTGGCGTATTCGGGTTCAGAACCGATCCGCCAGGACAGCCTGGCCACCTTCGCCGAGCGCTTCCAGGCCTGTGGTTTCGACCCGCAAAGTTTCTTTGCCAGCTATGGCCTGGCCGAAGCCACCCTGTTTGTCAGCGGCAGCCGCCGTGGCCAAGGCATCGCGGCGCTGGAACTGGACGCCCAGGCTTTCGCCGAACACCGCGCCGAGCCTGGCGAAGGCAGCGTGCTGATGAGTTGCGGCTGGCCGCAGCCCGGGCATGCCGTGCGCATTGTCGAGCCCCAGCACCTGCAGGTACTGGCCGACAATCAGGTGGGTGAAATCTGGGCGGCAGGGCCGAGTATCGCCCTGGGGTACTGGCGCAACCCTGAGGCGACTGCCCGCACCTTCGTCGAGCAGGGCGGCCAGCGCTGGCTGCGTACCGGCGACCTGGGTTTCATGCGTGACGGTGAGGTGTTCGTGACCGGCCGCCTGAAGGACATGCTGATCGTGCGCGGTCAGAACCTGTACCCGCAAGACCTGGAGAAAACCCTGGAGCAGGAGGTTCAGGGGCTGCGCAAAGGCCGGGTGGCGGTGTTCGGCGTGGAGCACAAGGGCGAAGAGGGCATTGGTGTGGCGGTGGAAGTCAGCCGCAATGTGCAGAAGGCGATAGACCCCCAGGCGCTGATCACCACCCTGCGCCAGGTGGTCGCCGATGCCTGCCGTCAGGCACCTGCCGTGGTGCTGCTGCTGAACCCCGGGGCGCTGCCCAAGACCTCCAGTGGCAAGCTGCAACGCTCAGCCTGCCGCCTGCGCATGGAAGAGGGCAGCCTGGATTGCTACGCCCGCTTCCCGCACCAGCGTCCAGAGGCCGCCCGAGCCCTCAGCGGCGATGCCCTGCAAGCGCGTATCGCCCAGGTATGGCGGGATGTTCTCAACGTCGAGACGGCGGCCGCCGACGACCACTTCCTGTTGCTGGGCGGCAACTCCATCGCCGCCACCCAGGCCACTGCACGGCTGGCCGACGAGCTGGGCATCGACCTGAGCCTTCGTACCCTGTTCGAAGCGCCGGTGCTGGCCGATTACACCCGCGCAGTGGCAGCCCTTGTCGCGCAAGGGCTGCCCCAGGCGGCTGCCATCGGCACCTTGCAACGTGAACAACCGCTGCCCCAGTCGCTGGCCCAGAACCGCCTGTGGCTGCTGTGGCAACTGCAACCCCAGTCGGCGGCCTACAACATTCCGGCCGGGCTGGTGCTGCGCGGCGAGCTCGATGAGCACGCACTGCAGGCTGCACTGCAGGCCCTGGTGGAACGTCACGAGTCCCTGCGTACGGTCTTCAGCGAGGCAGGCGGCCAGCCGCTGCAGCACATCCTGCCCGCCCAGCCGCTGGCCCTGCAGCACCTCGACCTTGATGGGCTGCCTGGCGCTCAGGTCACCCTGCAGCGTGAAGCCGAAGCCCGCCAGCCGTTCGACCTGACCCAGGGCCCGCTGCTGCGCGTCACCCTCGCGCGTCTGGACGATGAACACCACCAGCTCTGGGTAACCCTGCACCACATCGTCGCCGACGGCTGGTCGCTGAACATTCTGCTGGACGAACTGGCCCGCTTGTACGCGGCCAGCTGCCAGGGCCTGGAGGCCAAGCTGGCGCCGCTGACCCTGGGCTATGCCGACTACGGCACCTGGCAGCGGGCGTGGCTGGCCAGCGGTGTGGCCGAGCGCCAGCTGGCGTACTGGCAGGCGCACCTGGCAGGCGAATTGCCCGCGCTGGACCTGTGCACCGATCACCCCCGCAGCCGCCAGCGTGAGCACCTTGCCGCGCGCTTGCAGGTCAAGGTGCCCACGCGCCTCACCGAAGCCCTCAAGCGCCTGGCCAGTGAGCAGCAGGCCAGCCTGTTCATGGTGCTGCTCGCGGGCTGGCAGGCGTTGCTGTACCGCTACAGCGGCCAGGCTGACATCCGCGTGGGCATCCCCAACGCCAACCGCCCGCGTCTGGAAACCCAGGGGCTGGTCGGCTTCTTCATCAACACTCAGGTACTGCGTGCGCACGTCGATGGGCGGTTGCCGTTCACCCAGTTGCTGGCCCAGGTGCGCCAGGCCAGCGTCGAGGCACAGGCCAACCAGGACCTGCCGTTCGAGCAACTGCTGGAGGCGTTCCCCGATGCCCGCGAGCAGGGCCTGTTCCAGGTCATGTTCAACCACCAGCAACGCGACCTGTCGGCCTTGCGCCGCCTGCCCGGGCTGCTGGCCGAGGAGCTGCCCTGGCACAGCCGTGAAGCCAAGTTCGACTTGCAGCTGCACAGCGAGGAAGACCACCAGGGCCGCCTGAGCCTGGCGTTCGACTATGCCAGTGAGCTGTTCGAGGCCAGCACTGTCCAGCGTTTGGCCGAGCATTTGCTGACCCTGTTCGAGCAAGTGTGTGCCAACCCGCAATGCCCGGTGGGCGAAGTGCAGCTGTTGAGCGAAGCGGCCCGTGCGCGGTTGCTGGGCTGGGGCCAGGCCCCGGCACCTGCGCCCCAGCGCCTGCTGGTGGAGCAGCTCAACGAGCAGGCCCGGCTTCATCCGCAGCGCGTGGCGCTGGCCTGGGAGGGTGGCAGCCTCAGCTATGCCGAGCTGCACCAGCAGGCCAACCGCCTCGCCCATTACCTGCGCGACAAGGGTGTGGGCCCCGATACGTGCGTGGCCATTGCCGTGGAGCGCTCGCCGCAGTTGCTGGTGGGCCTGCTGGCCATCCTCAAGGCCGGTGGTGCCTATGTGCCGCTGGATGTGGACTACCCGGCCGAGCGCCTGGCCTACATGCTCAGGGATTGCCAGGCCAGCCTGCTGCTCAGCCACAGCAATACACTGCACAACCTGCCCCAGGTCGACGGCGTGAGTGTGATCGCCCTTGACCAACTGCACCTCGACAGCTGGCCCAGCCAGGCGCCGGGCCTGCACCTGGAAGCCGACAACCTGGCCTATGTGATCTACACCTCCGGCTCCACCGGCCAGCCCAAAGGCGTGGGCAATACCCATGGTGCGCTGGCCGAGCGGCTGCAGTGGATGCAGGCTACCTACGGCCTGGACGACAGCGACGTGCTTCTGCAAAAAGCCCCGATCAGCTTCGACGTGTCGGTGTGGGAGTGCTTCTGGCCGCTGGTCACCGGTTGCCGGCTGGTGCTCGCCAGCCCCGGTGAGCACCGCGACCCGCAGCGCATCGCTGCCCTGGTCCAGGCTCATGCTGTGACCACGCTGCACTTCGTACCGCCACTGCTGCAGGTGTTTGCCCAGGAGCCCCAGGCGGCCGGCTGCACCAGCCTGCGCCGGGTGTTCTCCGGTGGTGAAGCCTTGCCGGCCGCATTGCGTGACCGCGTGCTGCAGGTGCTGCCGCAGGTGCAACTGCACAACCGCTACGGCCCGACCGAAACCGCCATCAACGTCACCCACTGGCACTGCCAGGTGGCCGATGGCGAGCGCTCGCCCATCGGTCGCCCGCTGGGCAATGTGCTGTGCCGGGTACTGGACGACGAGCTCGAACTGACCGCCCCCGGCGTGCCGGGTGAGCTGTACCTCGGTGGCGCGGGCCTGGCCCGTGGCTACCTGAACCGCCCAGGCCTGACCGCCGAGCGCTTCGTGCCCCAGCCTGATGGCCATGGCGAGCGGCTGTACCGCAGCGGTGACCGCGCCCGCTGGCAGCCGCAGCTCGAAGCGCTGGAATACCTCGGCCGCCTGGACCACCAGGTAAAGGTGCGGGGTTTCCGCGTGGAGCCTGAGGAAGTGCAGGCGTGCCTGCTGGCGCAGGCCGGCGTCGAGCAGGCGTTGGTGCTCATTCACCAGGACGCCGTAGGCGCGCAACTGGTGGGCTACTACAGCGGCAGTGCGCAGCCAGCTGACCTGTTGAACCTGCTGGCAGCGCAACTGCCCGCCTATATGGTGCCGGCGCAGCTCGTGCCCCTGGCGCAGATGCCCGTGGGCCCTAGCGGCAAGGTCGACCGCAAGGCGTTGCCGGCCCCGGTGTGGCAGCAGCGCGAGCACGTCGAGCCGCAGACGGCGCTGCAGCAAACCGTCGCCGCCATCTGGCGCGAGGTGCTGAACCTGCCGCGCGTTGGCCTGCAGGACGACTTCTTCGCCCTCGGCGGGCACTCGCTGCTGGCCACCCAGATCGTGTCGCGCACGCGCCAGGCCTGCGATGTGGAACTGCCGCTCAAGGCGTTGTTCGACGCCAGCGAACTGGGGGCATTCTGCGTCGAAATCGCGCGTATCCAGGCAGCCGGTGAACGCAACCTGCAAGGGCAAATCGCCCGTGTGGACCGCCGCCAGGCCGTGCCGCTGTCGTATTCCCAGCAGCGCATGTGGTTCCTCTGGCAGATGGAGCCGGGCAGCCCGGCCTACAACGTCGGCGGCATGGCCCGCCTGCGCGGCACCTTGCATGTGGATGCTTTCGAACGGGCGCTGCAGGCGCTGCTGGTGCGCCACGAAACCTTGCGTACCACCTTCCCCAGCATTGATGGCGTGCCCTACCAATGCGTGGCGGCAGACACCCGCCTGCAGCTGCACTGGCAGGACTTCAGCGCCTTGCCCGCCGACACTTGCCAGCAACGCCTGCAGCAACTGGCCGATGACCAGGCCCACCAGCCGTTCGACCTGGAGCGCGGCCCGCTGCTGCGTGCCTGCCTGGTGAAAGCCGGCGAGCGCGAGCATTTCTTCGTGCTCACCCTGCACCACATCGTCACCGAAGGCTGGGCCATGGACATCTTCGCCCGCGAGCTGGGCGAGCTGTACGAGGCCTTTGTCGATGACCGCGACTCGCCACTGGCACCGCTGCCCGTGCAGTACCTGGACTACAGCGTATGGCAACGCCAGTGGCTGGACAGCGGCGAGGGCGCCCGTCAGCTCGCCTATTGGCAACAGCGCCTGGGCGACGAGCACCCTGTGCTGGCACTGCCCGCCGACCGCCCACGGCCCGCCGTGCAGAGCCACCGGGGCGCGCTGTACCGTTTCGAGCTGGCGCCGGCCCTGGTAAGCCGCGTGCATGCCTTCAATGCCCAGCGCGGCCTGACCCTGTTCATGACCATGACCGCCACCCTGGCGGCCCTGTTGCACCGCTACAGCGGCCAGCGTGACCTGCGCATCGGTGCCCCGGTGGCCAACCGCATCCGCCCGGAAAGCGAAGGCCTGATCGGGGCCTTCCTCAACACCCAGGTGCTGCGCTGCCAGCTGGATGGCCAGATGACTGCCAGTGCGCTGCTGGAGCAGGTGCGCCAGGCCGCCATCGAGGGCCAGTCGCACCAGGACTTGCCGTTCGACCAGTTGGTGGAGGCCTTGCAGCCGCCCCGCAGCAGCGCCTACAACCCGTTGTTCCAGGTCATGTGCAACGTGCAGCGCTGGGCCTTCCAGCAAAGCCGCACCTTGGCGGGCATGCAAGTGGACTACCTGGTCAACGACGCCAGTGCCACCAAGTTCGACCTGTACCTGGAGGTCACCGACCTCGACGGCCGCCTGGGCTGCTGCCTCACCTACAGCCGCGACCTGTTCGATGAGCCGCGCATTGCGCGCATGGCCGAGCACTGGCAGCAGTTGCTGGTGGGCCTGCTCGACGACCCGCAACAACGCCTGTGCCAATTGCCGATGCTGACCAGCGCCGAGCAACAGGCGCTGACCGGGGAGTTGCAGGGCGAGCAGGGCTTCGACCTGGGCCAGACCCTGCACGGCCTGTTCGCCGCCCAAGCTGCGCGCACGCCCCAGGCGGGCGCGCTGACCTTCGCCGGCCAGCACCTGAGCTATGCCGAACTCGATCAGCGTGCCAACCGCCTGGCCCGCGCCCTGCGCGAGCGCGGCGTGGGGCCGCAGGTCCGTGTGGGCCTGGCCCTGGAGCGTTCGCTGGAAATGGTCATTGGCCTGTTGGCCATCCTCAAGGCCGGCGGCGCCTACGTACCCCTCGACCCGGAGTACCCGCTCGACCGCCTGCGCTACATGATCGAGGACAGCCGCATCGGCCTGCTGCTGAGCCAGCGGGCGTTGTTGGCTACACTGGGCGACCTGCCGGAGGGCGTCACCCGCTGGTGCCTCGATGACGATGCCGCCAGCCTGGCTGCCTTCAGCGATGCGCCGCTGGATAACGTCAGCCTGCCGCAGCACCAGGCCTACCTGATCTACACCTCCGGTTCCACCGGCAAGCCCAAGGGCGTAGTGGTCAGCCACGGCGAGTTCGCCATGCACTGCCAGGCGGTGATCGCCGCGTTCGGCATGCGCAGTGATGACTGCGAACTGCACTTCTATTCGATCAACTTCGATGCGGCCAGCGAGCGCCTGTGGGTGCCACTGCTGTGTGGGGCCCGCGTGGTGCTGCGGGCCCAGGGGCAGTGGGGCGCGCAGGAGATCTGCCAACTGGTGCGCGAGCAGCAGGTGAGCATTCTTGGCTTTACCCCCAGCTACGGCAGCCAGCTGGCCCAGTACCTGGGTGCGCAGGGCGAGCAACTGCCGGTACGCCTGGTAATCACCGGGGGTGAAGCGCTGACGGGCGAGCACCTTCTGCGAATCCGCCAGGCCTTCGCGCCGCAGCAGTGCTTCAACGCCTACGGCCCCACCGAAACCGTGGTCATGCCACTGGCTTGCCTGGCGCCCGAGGTGCTGGCGGCAGACCTGGGCAGCGTACCGATCGGGCGCGTCATCGGTAACCGTACCGCCTACATCCTGGACGAAGACCTGGCCCTGTTGCCGCAAGGCGGCATCGGCGAGCTGTATGTGGGCGGGGCGGGCCTGGCCCAGGGTTATCACGACCGGCCGGGCCTGAGCGCCGAGCGCTTCGTCGCCGACCCGTTCAGCACGGAAGGTGGCCGCCTGTATCGTACGGGCGACCTGGTGCGCCTGGGCGTGGATGGCCTGGTGGAGTACGTTGGCCGTGCCGACCAGCAGGTGAAGATTCGCGGCTTCCGTATCGAACTGGGTGAAATCGAGAGCCGCCTGCAGGCCCATGCCGATGTGGAAGAGGCCGTGGTGCTGGCACTGGACTTGCCGGGTGGCCGGCAACTGGTTGGCTACCTGGTGTGCCAGCAGGCAAGCGCCGCCAGCGAGGCCCAGGCCCGGCTGCGCGAGGCGGTGAAGGCCGATGCCCGCCAGCACCTGCCTGACTACATGGTCCCGGCGCACCTGGTGCTGCTCGGCAGCCTGCCGCTGATGGGTAACGGCAAGCTCGACCGCCGCGCCTTGCCCCTGCCGGACCTGGAGCAGGCCCGCCAGCACTACCAGGCCCCGGGTAACGAAGTGGAAGCGCAGCTGGCACAGGTGTGGGCTGATGTGCTCAACCTTGCCCAGGTGGGCGTGAACGACAACTTCTTCGAGCTGGGTGGCGACTCGATCCTGTCGATCCAGGTGGTCAGCCGCGCCCGTCAGGCCGGTTTGCAGTTCAGCCCGCGTGACCTGTTCCAGCACCAGACCATCCAGACCTTGGCCGCCGTGGTGCAGCGCAGCGATACGGCCAGCGCCATCGAGCAGGGCCAGCGCACGGGCCAGACCGGCCTCACGCCCATCCAGCACTGGTTCTTCGACAGCGATGTGCCGCAGCCGCAGCACTGGAACCAGGCCGTCTTGCTGCAGGCGCGTCAGCCGCTGGATGAAACAGTGCTGGGGCAGGCCCTGGAAGCCCTGGTGCAGCACCACGACAGCCTGCGCCTGCGCTTCGTCCAGGCTCATGGCCGCGTGCAGGCCGAGTATGCCCCGCCTGCTGCCGAGCAACTGCTGTGGACCGCCACGGTCGCGGACTTTGCCGACTGCCAGGCGCTGTACACCGACGTGCAGCGCAGCCTGCACCTAGAGCGCGGGCCATTGCTGCGTGCCTTGCTGGTCAGCGACGGGCAGGGCACTCAGCGCTTGTTGCTCGCCATCCACCACCTGGTGGTCGACGGTGTGTCGTGGCGGGTATTGCTCGAAGACCTGCAGGCGCTGTACCGCAGCCAGCCGCTGCCGGCCAAGACCCACACCCAGGGCGACTGGGCGGCACGCCTGGCGAATTACGCTGGCAGCGACTCGCTGCGCGACGAGCTGGGCTGGTGGCAAGGCCAACTGGGTGGCGTGCGCCGCGAACTGCCCTGCGACCACCCCCAGGGCGGCAACCTGCACCGCCACGCCCATACCCTGGCCATCGGCCTTGACGTGGAACAGACCCGGCAACTGCTGCAGCAAGCGCCGGCGGCCTACCACACCCAGGTAAACGACCTGCTGCTGACGGCGCTGGCGCGGGCCCTGTGCGGCTGGAGCGGCGACCAGGAAGTGCTGGTGCAGCTCGAAGGCCATGGCCGTGACGGGCTGTTCGAAGACATGGACCTGACCCGCAGCGTCGGCTGGTTCACCAACGCCTACCCGCTGAGCCTGCGTCCGTTGCCGGGAAATGACGACGCTGCGCGCGCCGGTTCTATCAAGCGTATCAAGGAGCAACTGCGCCAGGTGCCCCACAAGGGCCTGGGCTACGGTGTGCTGCGTTACCTGGGCGATGAGGCCGGGCGTGAACAGATGGCGGCCTTGCCGCAGGCGCGGATCACCTTCAACTACCTGGGGCAGTTCGACCAGCAGTTCGACGGCGCGGCGCTGTTCGAGCCACTGCAGGCACCGGCCGGCCAGGCCCATGACCCGGAAGCGCCATTGCCCAACTGGCTGAGCGTGGACGGGCAGGTGTACGGCGGCGCCCTGCAACTGCGCTGGACGTTCAGTGCCGAACGCTATGACCCGGCAACCATCGCCCGCCTGGCCGAAGCCTATCGGCAGGAGCTGCTGGCACTGGTGGCCCACTGCCTGGTCGATGGCAATGGCAGCTTCACCCCGTCGGACTTCCCCCTGGCGCACCTGACCCAGGAGCAGATCGACGCCTTGCCGGTACCGGCTGCGCAGATCGAGGACGTCTACCCCCTGACCCCGATGCAGGAAGGCATGCTGCTGCACACCCTGCTGGAGCCCGGCACCGGCCTTTACTACATGCAGGACCGCTACCGCATCAACAGCGCCTTGGACCCGCAGCGGTTCGCCCAGGCCTGGCAGGCGGTGGTGGCGCGCCACGAAGCGCTGCGTGCCTCGTTCAGCTGGAACAGCGGCGAGGCCATGCTGCAGATCATCCATAAACCGGGCAACCTGCCCGTGGATTACCAGGACTGGCGCGGCCTTGACGACACCGCCCAGGAAGCCCGCCTGCAGGCACTGCACAAGCAGGAGCGCGAAGCCGGCTTCGAACTGCTGCGTGAAGCGCCGTTCCATCTGCGCCTGGTGCGCGTGGCCGACGAGCGCTACTGGTTCATGATGAGCAACCACCACATCCTCATCGATGCCTGGTGCCGCTCGCTGTTGATGAACGACTTCTTCGAGGTCTACCAGGCGCTGGGCGAAGGCCGCCCGGCGCAGTTGCCGGTGCCACCGCGCTATCGCGATTACATTGGCTGGCTGCAACGCCAGGGCCTGGAGGATGCCCGCACCTGGTGGCAGGCCAACCTGGCCGGCTTTGAACGCGCAACCGCCATCCCCAGCGACCGCCCGCTGCGCCATGACCACGCCGGCAGCGGCATGGTGGTCGGTGATTGCTACACCCGCCTGCAAGCCCGCGAGGGTGTGCGCCTGCGTGAGCTGGCACAGGCCCATCAGCTCACCGTCAATACCTTCGCCCAGGCGGCCTGGGCCCTGGTGCTGGCGCGCTACAGCGGCGAGCGTGACGTGGCCTTCGGGGTGACCGTTGCCGGTCGGCCGGTGAGCATGCCGCAGATGCAACGCACCGTGGGCCTGTTCATCAACAGCGTCGCCCTGCGGGTGTGCCTGCCGCTCCCGGGTGAGCGCTGCAGTGTGCGCCAGTGGTTGCAGGGCCTGCTGCAAAGCAACATGGAGCTGCGCGAATACGAGTACCTGCCGCTGGTGGCGATCCAGGAATGCAGCGAGCTGCCCAAGGGCCAGCCGTTGTTCGACAGCCTGTTCGTGTTCGAGAACGCCCCGGTGGAAACCGCCGTGCTCGACCACGCCCAGCACCTCAACGCCAGCTCCGATTCGGGCCGCACCCACACCAACTTCCCGCTGACGGCGGTGTGCTACCCGGGCGACGACCTGGGCCTGCACCTGTCGTTCGACCAGCGGTATTTCGACTACCCAACGGTCGAGCGCCTGCTGGCCGAGTTCAAGCGCCTGTTGCTGGCGCTGGTGCAAGGCTTCGACGGTGAGGTGAGCGAGCTGCCGCTGCTGGGCGCCGAAGAACAGCGCTACCTGCTGGACGACTGCAACCGGACTGCGCACCACTACCCACTGGAGCACAGCTACATCGCGCAGTTCGAGGCCCAGGTGGCCGCACACCCGCAGCGTACCGTGGCCCGCTGCCAAGAGGCCTCCTACGATTACGCCGGGCTCAACCTGGCGGCCAACCGCCTGGGCCACGCCCTGGTTGCCGCCGGGGTGCAGCTGGACCAGCCGGTGGCCCTGCTGGCCGAGCGCGGGTTGCCGCTGCTGGGCATGATCGTCGGCAGCTTCAAGGCGGGTGCCGGTTACCTGCCGCTCGACCCGGGCCTGCCAAGCGCACGCCTGCAAGGCATCATCGCGCTCAGCAGCACCCCGGTGCTGGTGTGCACAGCGGCCTGTGCCGAACAGGCCCGGCAATTGCTGGGCAGCCTGCAAGGGCAGGTGCAGTTGCTGGTGTGGGAGGACATCCAGGCCAGCCAGGTAGCCAGCCATAACCCGGGGATCTACAGCGGGCCGGACAACCTGGCCTACGTCATCTACACCTCTGGCTCCACCGGGCTGCCGAAGGGTGTGATGGTGGAGCAGCGCGGCATGCTCAACAACCAGCTGAGCAAAGTGCCTTACCTTGAGCTGAGCCAGCGGGACGTGATCGCCCAGACGGCGTCGCAAAGCTTCGATATTTCGGTGTGGCAGTTCCTCGCCGCCCCGTTGTTCGGTGCCACGGTGCAGATCGTGCCCAATGCCATTGCCCATGATCCCCAGGGCCTTTTGGCCCATGTGCAAGCCACCGGCATTACGGTGCTGGAGAGCGTGCCTTCGCTGATCCAGGGCATGTTGGCGAACGAACACCAGGCCCTGGACGGCCTGCGCTGGATGCTGCCGACGGGCGAGGCCATGCCGCCGGAGCTGGCCGCGCAGTGGCTGCAACGTTACCCGCATATCGGGCTGGTGAATGCCTACGGCCCTGCTGAGTGTTCGGATGACGTGGCGTTCTTCCGCGTCGATGCCGCGTCTACCCGTGGCACCTACCTGCCTATCGGCACGCCGACCGACAACAACCGTCTGTACCTGTTTGGCGACGAACAGACCCTGGTGCCACTGGGGGCGGTGGGGGAACTGTGCGTAGCCGGCACCGGTGTGGGGCGTGGTTACGTCAGCGACCCGGTGCGCACGGCCCTGGCCTTCATCCCGCACCCCTACGGGGCACCGGGTGAGCGGCTTTACCGCACCGGTGACCTGGCGCGGCGGCGTGCAGACGGGGTGCTGGAGTACGTTGGGCGTATCGACCATCAGGTGAAGATCCGCGGTTACCGCATCGAACTGGGCGAAATCGAAGCGCGCCTGCACGAACAGGCATCCTTGCGTGATGCCGCAGTGGCGGTGCAGGAGGGTGTCAACGGCAAGCACTTGGTGGGCTACCTGGTGGCCCATCAGGGTGTGACCGGGGATGGCGCACTGCTGGAGCAGATCAAGCAACGGCTGCGCGCGGAACTGCCGGAATACATGGTGCCGTTGCACTGGGCCTGGTTCGACAGCCTGCCGCACAACGCCAACGGCAAGCTGGACCGCAAGGCCCTGCCAGCCATCGAAATCGGCGGCCAGCACAGCCAGGCCTACCAGCCACCCCGTACCGCACTGGAGGAGACCCTGGCCGGCATCTGGGCCGATGTACTCAAGGCCGAGCGGGTGGGTGTGCACGACAACTTCTTCGAGCTGGGCGGGCATTCCCTGCTGGCCACGCAGATCGCCTCCCGGGTGCAGAAGCAGTTGCAACTGAACGTGCCGCTACGGGCGATGTTCGAGTGCAGCACGGTGGAGGAACTGGCGGTGTATGTGGAGGGGCTGCAGGGCAGTGCGCTGGATGAGGACAAGGTTGATCGGCTGAGTGATTTGATGGCGGAGTTGGAGGGGTTGTAGGGGGGGAGCTTGTTTGCGATGCGCGACGTGATGGATGCAGGCTCGGCATCGAATCGGTGAGGGCTGCGAGGTGTTCGCCGTTACAGGTGCAGCGCCTATGAAATCGAGCGCCGCCCGCGCG
>NZ_JACVVH010000068.1:0-20652 GCF_016647865.1 Pseudomonas sp. S60
ACGTAGGAGCGAGCGCAGCTCGCGATGCGCCGCGCGGGCGGCGCTCGATCTGCGAGCCACCACAACAATCACGTCATGCCCTTGGTTGCCATCACGCGGTGTGCCTCGGCCGCCGAAGATTGGATCGGATCGCCCTCGCGCCTGTCTACCTGAAGGCGAACCGGCCCAACTGCTGTATGGTGGCCCGCCAAGCGAACCCTGATTTCCGGAGACACTGCATGCTGCATATGTTTGAGCGCCGGCTCGACCCTTTTCCTCCCGACGAAGCACCGCCACCACCGATGGGCCTGTTGCGCTTCATGTGGGCCTGCACCCGGGGCGCCCGCGGCTACATCCTGGCACTGGCGCTGTTGAGCGCGGGTGTGTCGATCTACGAAGCCTGGTTGTTCTCGTTCCTGGGCCAGGTGGTCGACCTGTTGTCGGCCTGGAAGGCCGGTGATACCACTGGCCCACAAGAAAGCCAGGTGCTGTGGGGCATCGGCAGCGTGCTGGTGATCAGCATCGTACTGGTGGCCCTGCGCACCATGGTCCAGCACCAGGTGTTGGCTATCAACCTGCCGCTACGCCTGCGCTGGGACTTCCACCGGCTGATGCTGCGCCAGAGCCTGTCGTTCTTTTCTGACGAGTTCTCGGGCCGGGTCACCACCAAGGTGATGCAGACCGCACTGGCCGTGCGCGAAGTGCTGTTTACCGTAATCGAGATTCTGCCTGGCATCGGCGTGTACTTCATCGCCATCATCGCCCTGGCCGGGGGCTTCGACCTGAAGCTGATGCTGCCCTTCATCGCCTGGGTGGCCTTGTTCGGGCTGGCGATGCTGTATTTCGTGCCACGCCTGGGCAAGGTCGGCCAAGAGCAGGCCAACGCCCGCTCGTCCATGACCGGGCGGGTATCGGACGCCTACACCAACATCACCACCGTCAAGCTGTTCTCCCACTCCAAGCGCGAGGCGCATTTCGCCCGTGCTGCCATGGAGGATTTCAAACAGACCGGTTTCCGCCAGATGCGCCTGGTGAGCCAGTTCGAGATCGTCAACCAGGCACTGGTAGTGGGGCTGATTTTTGGCGCCGGCGGCTACGCACTGTGGCTGTGGCACCAGGGCCAGGTAGGCACTGGCGCCGTCGCGGCCATTACCGCCATGGCGTTGCGAATCAACGGCATGTCTCACTGGATCATGTGGCAGATGACCTCGCTGTTCGAGAACATCGGCACGGTGCAGGATGGCATGGCTACCCTCACCCGCGGCCCCAAGGTGCAGGACGCACCCGGCGCAGGCGAACTGGTCACCCGCGGTGGCGCTGTCACGTTCGACAAGGTCAGCTTCAACTACAACGGCGAGCGCCAGGTGCTGACCGACCTCAGCCTGCAGATCAAGCCTGGCGAAAAGGTCGGCCTGGTGGGCCGTTCCGGGGCCGGCAAGTCCACGCTCATCAACTTGCTGCTGCGCTTCTACGATGTGGACAGCGGTGAGATCCGCATCGATGGGCAGAATGTGGCGAAGGTCACCCAGGACAGCCTGCGCAGCGCCATCGGCATGGTCACCCAGGACACCTCGCTGCTGCACCGCTCCATCCGTGACAACATCGCGTATGGCCGCCCGGACGCCAGTGATGCGCAGATCCGCGCTGCCGCCGCCAACGCCCAGGCCGACGGCTTCATCAGCCAGCTCAGCGACCGCCAGGGGCACAGCGGCTACGACACCCTGGTGGGCGAACGCGGCATCAAGCTGTCCGGCGGCCAGCGCCAACGCATCGCCATTGCCCGGGTCATGTTGAAGAACGCGCCTATTCTGCTGCTCGACGAGGCCACCAGCGCGCTGGACTCGGAGGTGGAGGTGGCAATCCAGGAGAGCCTGGACGAAATGATGGAAGGCAAGACCGTGATCGCCATCGCCCACCGGCTGTCGACCATCGCGGCCATGGACCGGCTGATCGTGATGGACGACGGGCGCATCATCGAGCAAGGCACCCACGCGCAGCTGTTGGCCAAAAACGGCGTCTATGCGCGCTTGTGGCAGCATCAGAGTGGCGGGTTTCTGGGCGAGGACCAGGGCGTGGCGCAGTTGCTGGACTGACGGCTACGGCCGGTGCTCTAATCCAGCACCGGCCGCAGCAAAGGCTGGGCTTTGGGCAACGGTGTCAGGTAGCGCAGGCCACACCTACACCCGAATAATGGCTTTGAGTACAGCCTTGAACGTGTCCAACTGCTCAACAGTGAACTGGCTGAACACCTTATCCTGCTGCGCTTGGGCGATACCCCACAACGCTTCGGTTTCATCCACTCCCTTCACCGATAAACGCACACGGCCTTCGTCATCGGCGATCAGGCCCTTGCGCTTCAGATTGGCTACGGCTTCTTCGATCTCCCGCGCAGGCATCGCCACCTCACGCTGCAGATCGTTCAGGCTAAGCCCGGCGTCGTTCTCCAACACCATCAGCATCCGTGCTTCGCTGGTGCGCAGGCCGGTGCACAGCTGGCGTGGCTGGTAGTCCGCCTGATAGGCGCGCAGGGCCTGGGTCATCAGGTAGTACAGGTTATGCTGCAGACGGCCCTGGAAGTGGCTGCTTGGGGCCTGCCCCTCTGCCCGCTGGGTCATGCGCGTGTGGGGCAGCACCATGGAGTAGGCGCCCTGGTGATACAACAGCGGCGAGCGGCCACAATCGTCAAAAGCCACCACCTTGCCAACCAGAATCCAATGATCGCCACCGTCCAGTTGCTGGAACTTCTCGCACTGGAAGCGCGCTGCGCAGTCGCTGAACAGCGGCGCACCACCGGCACCGGGTTCATGGTCGATGCCCGCGAAACGGTCTTCTTTTGGGCGCGCAAAAGTATTGGACAGGTCGACCTGATCGGCAGCCAGCACGTTCACGGCAAAGTGGGACGCCTCTTCGAACACCTCATGGCTGGTGGAGCGTTTGTCGATGCTCCACAGAATGAGTGCAGGGTCCAGCGATACCGAATTGAAGCTGTTGGCCGTGACGCCCACCTTGCGACCGCTGGGGCCGGCGGCAGTGACCACGGTCACACCGGTGGCAAAATTGCCCAAGGCGCGACGAAAGGCTCGTGTATCGAACTCGGTGGCAGGGGTTGAATTGGACATGCAAGACTCCCAAGCAGGCCATGCAGGCCCGCCGTTGATATTGTTGTGATTGTTTTCCAGGGGTGAGCGAACGCGCTCAGACCATCGTCGGGTCAGGCTCCAGGCCCATCAGTTCGCGGCCAAGAATCTGCGCGCAAACGTCGTAGTCGGTGTAGGCGTGGGCGCCGGTCATATGCGAATCACGGAACAGCCGTTGCATTTCGTTGCTTTCGAACCACGCGCCACCGCCAGCGGCCTCCATCAGGCGATCAACCGCCTGGATGCACATCTTCACTGCGTAGCCCTGGTTGGTACGCCAGAACGCCAGGGTTGCCCGCGAGGGGTACTCGTGACGCTCGCTGTACTGGGCGATTTCATCCCAGCTCTTTTCCAGCAATGCCCGCGCGGCAGCCACTTGATGGGTGGATTCGGCCAGGCGCATCAGGGCCGGCGTGGCAGCGCCAACCGCAACACCGGTGTACGCCCGCACCCGGTTGCGGGTTTTCTCGCGGAATACCTCGAGCATACGCTCGGCGATGCCCAGGCTGATGGTCGAGAACCCGCTGGCAAAATACGGCCGGTACGGCGCATAGAAAATCTTGCTGTCCGGGTAAAGGCCAAAGCCCGCAGACTTGCCTTCCATCATGTCCTTGGCTTTCTGGATACGGTGTTCGGGCACGAAGGCATCGCGCACGATCAGGGTCTTGCTGCCACTGCCGCGCATGCCCACGGCATACCAGTCGTCACGGATGTGGTAATCGCTGCGCGGCAGTACCGCGAAACAGTAATCCTGTGTGCCCTCGTGGTTGGGGCGACGGAAGCCCATGATGGCCCACTCGGCATGGTCACAGCCCGAGCTCCAGCCCATTTCGCCGCTGAACTTCACGCCACCTTCCACTTCTTCGGTGCGGCCAAACGGCGCAATGCTGCTGCTGGCTGTAGCGTCCGCGTCCAGGCCCCAGACTTCCTGCTGCAGTTGCGCGGGGAACATCGCCATCTGGTGGCTGTGGGTGCACAACAGGCTCATGGCCCAGGCCGTACTGGCACACGCGCCCGCCAGCACCGCCACACACTCGGCGAACTGCGGCAGTGAAATTTCCATGCCCCCAAACTGCTTGGGCAAGAAGGCGCGGTGCATGCCGATGCCCTTGAGCAAGGCGATGTTCTCTGCCGGAACGCTGCGATCGTGTTCAGCCTTGAAGGCATTTTCGGCAATGGCCGGCAGGATGGCCTTCAGGTCTTCCAGCAAAGGATTTGGCTTTTTCATGAACGGTCTCTTTATTATTGGATAACCAGCGACCACCCGTTATGCGGCGTCGGGTAGCCGAACAGTCTCGAAGACGCGCTCAGTATGTGGCGGGGGCTGTGGGCGAGAAATGCACGTTACAGGGGGAAAATGGTACTTTCCATGGCATTGCCATGCCGCGCTGCCCACAACGATTGACCCCTGCGGCGGTGCGCACCACAATCCCGAGCCAACCGCGAGTGGCCTGCCCGCACCCTTGATGGAGTAACACCGTTGAAAGCGCTTTCCCCTTCCGCAGCCCGTGTCTGTGACGTAGCCGTCGACCACTTCGCCACCTACGGTTACGACGCTTCGTCGCTGAACGAAATCGCGACGTTGGCCGGTATGCGCAAAGCCTCGCTCTACGCCCATTTCGCCAACAAAGATGCCTTGTTCGTAGAAGCCTTCCAGCGTGCCCTGGCCGTGGAAACCGCCTTCGTCGAGGGCGCCTTCCAGGAAGAAACTACCCGTCAAGCAGCGCCTGGCCATTGGCTGGTATTGCAGCTGGCTGAGCGCTATCAGGGGTCGGAGAACCTGAGGTTCATCCTGCGCACAGCATTTCTGCCGCCTGCAGATATCCGCCCGATCATCACCTCGGGGTTCGAACAGTACCTGGAGGGTATACGCGAGGGCTTCACACAGGCGCTGCAGGCACGCCACAGCTGGGCAGCCGACGACACCACGCGCCTGGAGATCTATGCCGACGCCTATCTGGGGATTATCGACAGCCTGCATGTGGAGCTGATGTACGCGAACCCTGCCGTATACGCACGGCGAGCCGCATCGTTGCTGAAGATTCTCGACGACTCGTTGTCAATCAACCGCTGACAGTCGTCAGGCAGATGCGGATTTCAGGGGGTGATTTTCTTCATTTCGTCCAGCAGCTGCATCAAGGCGTGAAGTTTGTCTGCACCGAACTGGCGGAGGATTTTTTCGTAATTGCGGTTCATCTCCTCGCTCATCGACATGAATGCCTGTTGGCCTTTCACGGTCAGGCTGATGAAGACACGCCGCTGATCCTCGCTCGACTTGCGCCGTGAGACGATACCGTCACGCTCCAGCCGCTTGAGCACACCGCTCATGCTGGGTTTGAGGATGCAAGCCAGGTCTGCCAATTGATGGCTCTCCAGTTCGCCCTGCTGGCGCAGGATACGAATGACACGCCATTGCTGTTCAGTCAGGTCGTGGGCATTGAGTGCCGGGCGGAAAAACGCCATGGCAGCTTCACGCGCCTGCAGCAGCGTGAGGGTGAGGGATGGGCGTGGAGTGGTCATTGCGCGAGTCAGGGTCATCAATGGGAGCGTGCTGGCGAGTATGCCAGCACGCGCTCATTAATACATTAACCAATTATTCCACGAGCAACTGGTAATGGCGTTTCTTGCCGAGGCTCACCCGCCACTGTTGTGGCCCTGGTGGCAGCGGGTCATCGACCGAGCGAACCACCTGGCCATTGAGGCGTAGCCCACCGCCCTCTGCCAGCCGCCTGGCAGCGCCACGGGAAGGCTGCAACCCCGCCTGCACCAGCACCTCGGCCAGGCTCTGTACCTGTAACGTACTGCGGGCTACGGTGTGGGTTGTCAGCCCTTCGCTTTCACCTTGGCCGTACACGGCCTCGGCGGCTTCGCGCGCGGCAAGTGCGGCAGCCGGGCCATGTGCCAGGGCAGTGACTTCATCGGCCAGCAGCGCCTTGGCCTGGTTGAGCGAAGCGCCGCCCTCCTGGGTAAGTTCAGCGATACGCTGCAACGGCAGCTCGGTGAACAGGGCGAGGAAACGCGGCAGGTCGCGGTCGTCGCAATTGCGCCAGAACTGCCAAAAATCAAAGCTGGGCAGGCGGCGTTCATCGAGCCAGACCGCGCCGTTGAGCGATTTCCCCATCTTCTTGCCGTCACTGTTGGTCAGCAGTGGCATGGTCAGCCCGAACAATTGCCGCTGATCACGGCGGCGCCCCAGCTCCACACCATTGATGATATTGGCCCACTGGTCGGCGCCGCCCAGTTGCAAGGTGCAATCATGCTGACGGGCCAGCTCGGTAAAGTCATGGGCCTGGAGCAAGGTGTAGCCGAACTCCAGAAACGACAGCGAATGCTCCCGGTCCAGGCGCTGGCGCACCGAGTCGAAGGTCAACAGACGGTTGATGGAGAAGTAACGCCCTACCTGGTCCAGGAACTGCAAGTAGCCAATGCCATCCAGCCACTGGGCGTTATCCACTACCCGGCCTGCGCTCTGCCCCAAGGTCAGGTAGCGGCCGAATGTACGGGTGATACCGGCAATGTTGGCCTGAATCTGCGCTTCATCCAGCACGGGCCGGCTTTCATCGCGAAAGCTTGGGTCGCCGATACGGGTAGTGGCGCCGCCAATCAGCAATATCGGCGTATGCCCGGCCTTCTGCAGCCAGCGCATCAGCATCAACCCCTGAAGGTGCCCGACGTGCAGGCTGTCAGCGGTGGCGTCGAAGCCCAGGTAGAACGTGCGCGGCTGCGCTTGCAGGTGAAGGCGCAAGCCTTCCAGGTCGGTACTCTGGTGGATGAAGCCCCTGGCTTGCAGGTGGCTGATCAGGTCATGTTGCGGGTCGCTCATGAGAACTCCTGGGTTGAGTAAGGCCCGAGGAGCAAGACACACGTCCAGCCGCCCCGGGCGGATGACGTGCACGCAGCAACGACCGCCTCAGCTTGAGGTGGCGTAGCGGCGGTAACGAGGGGTATTGGTTAACATGTTCATAGCGAGCATGATCTTCGAGCAAGGTCCGTTCGTCAATCCCAACGCTGCACGCCGATTTGGCAGGCATGTCATAAAGCGTGTCACGCTCAGGCAAGACGCCTACCGATCGATAGGTGCTCAATGGTATCCCATGGACTGCCACGGCACAGGCCCTTTCACAATTCCAATACAGCAGGCTGCGTCATGATCAACATCGAGACCCCTACCTATTACACCGCGACCAAGAAGTACAACCTCAGCTTTCCCACCCTGGAAAGCGACGTCGAAGCCGACGTGGTGGTAATCGGCGGCGGTTTTTCGGGCATCAACACGGCCCTGGAACTGGCTGAAAAAGGCATCACCAACATCGTGGTGCTAGAAGCCCGCTACCTGGGCTTTGGGGGTACCGGCCGCAATGGCGGGCAGATCATGGCGGGTATCGGGCACGACCTGGAGAAGGTGCGCAGCAGTGTTGGCGACCAGGGCTTGAAGGAGATCTTCGAAATCAGCGAGCTGGGCGCCAGCATCATCAAGCAACGCATTGCCCGTTATGACATCGACGCCGATTTCTGCCACGGCTACGGCTACATGGGCTTCAACAAGCGGCAGGAGCAAACCCTGCGTACCTGGGAAAAACAGTTCAAGGCCATCAATACCCAGGATGAAATCCGCTTTCTGGGTGGTGCGCAGGTCAAGCAGATCATTGGCAGCGATGCCTATACCAGCGCCTTGCTGCACATGGGCGGGGGCCATGTGCACTCACTCAACCTGCTGCTCGGCGAAGCCAAGGCCCTGGTCGGCCACGGCGCACGTATCTTCGAGCACAGCCCAGCCCTGGAAGTGACCTATGGCGAACGCATAAAAGTCCGCACCGGGCGCGGTTCGGTGCGTGCCAGCAAGCTGCTGTGGGCGTGTGACAGTTTCCTGAACAAGCTTGAGCCCGAGCTGCATGCACGTACCATCAATACCTATGCCTTCCAGATGATGACCGAGCCGCTGTCTGATGAATTGGTGCACCGCATCAGCCCCATCCGCGGCGCCTACAGCGACATACGCCCGGTGATCGACTATTACCGCGTCACTCGGGAAAACCGCCTGCTGTTCGGTGCCGCCACGCCGTTTGTCGAGCATGTACCGCTGGACCTCAAGCGCTGGAACCGCGCGCTGATGCTGAAGATTTTCCCCTACCTGAAGGACGTGCGTATCGACCTGGCCTGGGGCGGCCCGATGGCCACCAGTGCCAACCTGTTTCCGCAAATCGGCACCCTCAGTAACCGCCCGAATGCGTTTTACGTGCAAGGTTACTCGGGGTTTGGGGTTACCCCCAGCCACATCATTTGCAAGGTCCTCGCCGAAGGGATGCATGAAGGCTCTTCGCGCTATGACCTGATCAGCTCGGTCAAGCACGCCCGCATTCTGGGCAAAGACCATTTCCGCCCGCTGCTGCTCACTGCCGGCAAGACCGTGCACCAGCTGTCGGGCTATTTCAACGGCCGCCGCTGAGCCATCCCTTACCCACTGGAGAACTGCCATGACCCTCACTGTTGCCCAACACGGCATCCAACTGACCGAACTCGATGCCTGGGGCACTGTTGCCGACCTGGGCTCGGAAATCCTCGAAGGCGAAGTCAAAGCCTTCGGCAAGATGACCCACGGCGCCCCCACCGACGCCATCAGCAGCGCCTACTTCGGCACCACGCGCGGCAAGTTCCGCATGGTGTACCCGTTCAGTGAGCAGGCGGTGGTGGTAACGGGTGAAATCCAGCTGACCGATGAATCCACTGGCAAGGTCAGCCGCCTGAAGGCAGGCGATGCCTGGTTCGTGACCAAAGGCACACCGGTGCTGTGGGAGGTCCTGAGCGAATCGTTCGTCAAGCATTACTTCGCCGTCGCCTGACCACAGGCCTGCTGCGCCGGCCGCCAGCGCCTTGCGCCCTGGCGGCCTTTTTTATGGCGCAGCCGGGCAGCCTAGCGCATGGCGAGGCCCATGGCGGTGGCCCTGTAGTCTTTCGGCGATTGGTCGAACTGCTTTTTGAACGACCGGCTGAAGTGGGCTGAGTCCGTGAAGCCCCACTTGTAGGCGATGGCCGTGATCGACTCACGCTTGAAGAACGGGTTGGCCAGGTCTTCAGCGCTACGGGTGAGCCGGGTACGCTGAATGTACCGGCAGACACTGTCCCCGTCCTCTTCAAACAGGCGATACAGGTGGCGCACTGAAATGTTCAGACCGCCAGCCAGGGATGCCGGCGTCAGCCCAGGCTGGGACAACGATTGATCGATCATCTTCTGCACATAGCTGCGCAGGTTTTGGCTACCCAGCGCTTCAACGCCGTACCGGCTGCCCTCCCCCAACTCCAGACCTGGCTCCAGCAAGGCCGTGAAGGCTGCTTGCAGGGCTGCGCCCTGACTGCTGTCTTGGTCGCCGCGCTCGTCCTTGCACAGCTGGTCCATCAGGGCATGCAGCATTCGCCCGCAGGCATTGCTGGAAGAGATCTTGCCCACCAGGCAGTCCCGCCCGGTCACGTGCTTGCACACCTGATCGCGGGACAACGCCAGCGAGACATGTTCGATCAGGCCCGCCGGCTTGATCTCGCAGCGCCCCACCGAGTCCATCAGCATCAGGTCGCCAGGGGCCAGCTGGATGGTCAGGCCTGCCTGTTCGACGGTGGCATGCCCTGAGCGCTGCAACACCAGAAAACAATGCTGGTCATCATCCACGTCCGGGTTGCTCCCAAGGCGGCGGATGACGCCGGCATTGGTCCGCAAGGAGGCGACGGGCAAACCGGCACGGGTCTGCGCGCAGACGTCGCCGATGAACAACGAAGGGTTGCAAGCCAGCTGCGTTTCGAAACGGCCACAGATGCTCTGCATGGCGGTGGTCCAGCGATCAAGGCCCTGGTGTTCGGGTTGATGAGTCTGCATGGTGCCCTCGACGCGAGTTTATTGTTATAACGGCATTGATAACATGTTAACAATGACGATACAACTGTCACAATTGGTCGAAGAAGCTGAGCAACAGCCATGCCAAAGGGTATCAGAGGTGTACGAGTATCTGGTTGAAGCTGGTCAGGGAAGCGAGCAGATGCCCGCGCTGCTGCGCGCTGATTGGAATATAACGGCGCAAGGCCGGCATGCGATTGACCACCTCGCTTGCCCCCATGTGCTCAAGGGCCAGGTGCCATTGGCCGCGCCGGCACGAAAGCGTCAGGCGCTTGAAGTCCAAGGGCATCAGTGCCGCCATCAGGGCTGCATCAGCCGCCAGCCGGTCACGCACCCGTGCGAACAGTGCCTTGTCCCCACCGGAATACACGCAGGCCAGGCCGGTGCGGCGCAGTGCTCCGGTATGGCGCAGCTTCATCTGCACCTCGCCCTGTTGCAGGGCGGGCACCTCCAGGCGGAACTCGCACGTCACCACATGCATCAACAGGTGCGCCTCGACGCACTCATGCACCTCAGCGTGCCAGCGCTGCTGAGGGCAATGCAGTTGCGCGGTGCCCGCCTGGGCCTGCAGGATTTCCAGCGGGCCCAGGTTGCGCAACAGGTGCCCCAGGGTTACCCCTGGGCGGTAACCTGCCGGCGCACGCGGCGCCAGCCAGCGCTCACGCAAATGTCTGATCATGCTGCGAGTGCTCCGACAGGGTGTTGGGTTCGGCGGCAAATTCCTTTTCGAGCACGTCCTCTACCCGCGCAGGCTTGAACGGGTTTACCTTTTGCACGCACAACGACCAGAACAGGGCGTAGGCTGCAGTCCCCCCCAGCATCACTGCAAACGGCACGTAGACGTCTGCCGGGTTCATCCCGGGCGGCGTGATGAACAGCATGCCGATGATGATACCTGCGCTGGACACGATCTGCGGCAGCGGGAACAACGGTGAACGGTAGGCACGTGGCAGGTCGGGCCGACGAATGCGCAGGATTACCACCGACAGGGTCACCAGCAAGTAAGCCGTGCTCCAGGCGCACACTGCCGCCAGCACCAGGTGCAGGATGTTGTCGGGGTTGCCACCCAGGTACCAGGCATGCACACACGGGATCAGCGCCACCACCAGAATGCACAGCAACGGGGTTTTGAAACGCGGGTGCAGGTAGGTAAACACCTTCGGCAGCGCGCCGTCGAGAGCCATTCCGTACAGGATGCGCGGCACGCCGGCCATCAAGGTGTTGATGGTTGCCGCACCGGCGAACAGAAAACCGATGCCCAGCCACACCGGGCCGATATCACCCATCACCTGTTCGGCAAACCGCGGGATGGCCATGGGCGTGTCCAACAGATGCACGCCCGTGGCGGCATCGATCACCACGTTTTCGACCTGGCGCTTCATGGCCGCGCCATAGATGAACATGCAACTGGCTACACCGACCAGGCCCAGCGCCATGGCCCGTGGCAGCACCCAGGCCGAGCGACGCAACTCGGGTGCAAGGGGGGTCACGAACTCGCATCCCACAAACATGAACATGGCCATGCCGATCAGCGACAAAATGGTCATGAGGTCGGTGCCCACCATGGAGGCGCCAAACGGCCCTTGCAGTTCCACGGCCGGGGCGGCGATCAACCCCAGCACACCGAACACCATCAGCGTGGTCCACATGCCGAAGGTAAGAATCACTTCTGCACGGCTGAAGGCACTGACGCCGAATGCGTTGAGCACCGCGAACGCGATCACGAAGCCTACCCCCAGCAACCAGGAACCACCCGCCGACTCGGCCAGGGTGTTGAGGTGCTCGAAGTTCACCAATGCCATGACCCCCGACAGAATCGTTTCGGCGGTACCGGCGAACACATGCACGATGAGGTAGGCCGACAGGGTGCCAGTAATGGCGAAGAAGCGGCCCATGCCACAGTTGATGTAATCGTAGACCGACCCGGTGGTGGGCAATATGGACGCTGCTTCGGCAAAGGTGGTGGACTGGGCCAGCATCATCAGCGCGGCGATCACCATGGCTACGGCAAACGCGCTGCCACCGACGCCGAAGCCCATGGTGGCGGTGAGGATCACGGGGCTGGCCATGATCAGCCCGACGGTGCTGGCCAGTGCGGTTGGAAAACCAACCGTGCCTTGGTTGAGGTGCTCGGTGAGCCTGTTGTTGAGTGACATCGTTGTGCCCCAGCTTGTTGTTATGGCAATGAACGCGGCAAGTGATCCTTCACGCACAGGTTGTGCTGCCCTGCCTGGCCACTGTGCGCCGGCCACCAGGTAACGTCTTGCCCCTGGCTGCCGGTTGCTTTGTTGCTCTCTGCCAGGCCAGCCCATTGACGATGGCAGGCAGGGTCATGCCGCTGTCACAGCCGTCCAAGATCAGCGTGGCGCCTATCACTATCCTCCAGATTCTGGCGGCCTGCGGGCCGACCTTCACCTGTTCGAGGATTTTTCATGAGCGATGTACAGCTTCTCCCCTCCGTCCATGCCTTCCTGGCACGGGACCACGGCCTGTTCATCGCGGGGCACACCGTTGCAAGCAGTGGCAGCGCCACGGTTGCCGTGGTGAACCCTGCCAACGGGCAGGCCATCGCCCAGATTGCCGATGCCAACCAGGCCGACGTCGACCTCGCCGTGGGCTCGGCACGCCAAGGCTTCGCCCAGTGGTCGCGGACCAACCCGGCAGCACGCGCGGGGGTGCTGTTCAAGCTTGCCGACTTGCTCGAAGCCCACCGCGAAGAGCTGGCCCAGCTGGAAACCTTGCAATCGGGCAAGCTGATCGGCCTGTCGCGCGCCTTCGAAGTCGACCAGGCCGCGCACTTTCTGCGGTACTACGCCGGCTGGGCGACCAAGATCACCGGCCAGACCATCACCCCGTCGCTGCCGTGCTTCGCGGGCGAGCGCTACAGCGCCTACACCTTGCGCGAACCCATCGGGGTGGTTGTAGGGATCGTGCCCTGGAACTTCGCAACGATGATTGCCATCTGGAAGCTGGCTTCGGCGCTGACCACCGGCTGCAGCATCATCATCAAGCCGAGCGAATTCACCCCCTTGACCCTGTTGCGCATTGCCGAGCTGGCCACCGAGGCAGGGCTGCCAGCCGGCGCCTTGAACGTGCTGACCGGGGGCGGCCATGTGGGCAAGGCCTTGATCGAGCACCCCGGCACTGACAAGGTCTCGTTCACCGGCTCGGTGCCGACCGGCATCGCCGTCGGCCAGGCGGCCATGGGTGCCAAGCTCACCCGGGCGACGCTGGAACTGGGGGGCAAAAATGCCGTGGCGTTTCTCCCGGACGTAGGCCTGGACAAGGCCGTAGACGGCATCATCGAGGCCGGCTTCCTGCACGCCGGGCAGATTTGCGCCGCCGGTGAGCGCTTTTATGTGCACCGCTCGCGCCTTGACCCGCTGCTCGAAGCCCTCTCGCACCGTCTGGGCCAGCTGAAAACCGGCTCGCCCCTGGATGAAACCACCCAGTTCGGCCCGGTGGCCAACAAGCCGCACCAGCAGAAGCTGGCGGAACTCTTCGCCACGGCCCGCGCCGAGGGCAGCCAGATTATCCATGGCGGGCGCATTGGCGAAGGGCCCGGGTGTTATGTCGAGCCGACGTTGATCCTGGCCAAGTCTGCCAGCGACACCCTGCTCAACCAGGAAACGTTCGGCCCGGTGGCCACTTTTCTGCCCTATGACAGCGAAGAAGAACTGCTGCAGTTGATGAACGCTTCGCCTTATGGGCTCAGTGCCAGCCTGTGGACCAACGACCTGGGCAAGGCCATGCGCATGATCCCCGACATTCAGGCGGGCACACTGTGGGTGAACATGCACACCCTGCTGGATCCGGCGGTGCCGTTTGGCGGCATCAAGGCGTCCGGCATCGGCCGGGAGTTCGGGTCGGCGTTCATCGACGACTTCACCGAGCTCAAGTCGGTGATGATTCGCTACTAGCCCCCCCAACACACCTACCTGTGAGAGCTACTGCCCTGCACCAGATCTGAAAGTTGGTGCAGGGCTTGCCTTCAGCCTAAAGACCGTTTGACCCGAATCGCCAGTACGCTTAGGATTCGCCAGCCTACCGGCCGGTAGGTAGCAAAGCGATGAGATTACCATGCAACCTAATCAATCCTCCGCAGTACCTTTCAAACTGGCGCTTGGGTTGGGCATGATCGGGGCCCTGGGGCCCTCTGCCGTCGACATGTACCTGTCGAGCCTGCCCGAGATAGCCAATCAGTACCAAGCGAGTTTCACCCATGTGCAACTCACGTTGACCTTCTTCCTCCTGGCCATGGGCGCCGGGCAACTCATATTTGGCCCCATCGTCGACGCCTACGGCCGGCGCAGGCCGTTGATGGCTGGCCTGCTGCTGTTCATCCTGTGCTCGTTCGGCGCCGCGATGGCGCCAACCCTGGATACATTGATCGCGCTGCGGTTCTTCCAGGGGCTGGGCAGCGCCCTCACCCTGGTGGTGATCATGAGCATGGTGCGTGATGTAAGCCATGGCGTAGCCGCGACCAAGCTGTTCGCCCTGCTGATGACCATCGAAGGGGTGGCGCCTATTCTTGCCCCCGCGCTGGGTGGCGTCATCGATGCGCATTTCGGCTGGCGCGCAGTGATGCTCGCACTGGCCGGTATGGGCCTGGTGGTGTGGCTGAACAGCTTGCTGAACCTGCCCGAAACCCTGCCTGTGGAGCAGCGCGAAGCCCTTAGCCTGCGCAGCGCGTGCAAAACCTACCTGGCCATCCTCGCGGATGGCGGCTTTCTGCGCCCCACCCTGGCCGTGGCTGCCGTGTTCTTCTTCCTGTTCGCGTACATCGGCGGCGCGACACTGGTGTACCAGCAGTACTTCGGCATGAGTGCCCAGGCGTTTGGCCTGCTGTTTGGCGCCACGGGTGTGTCGGTCATGCTTGGCGCAGTGTTCGCCAGCCGGCGGGTCAGCCGCTATGGCCTGAAAAAGCTCAGCACGGTAGGCGTGCGCTGGATGGCGCTGGGTGCCCTGCTGACCTTGGTCAGTACCCTGAGCGGCCTGGGCTTGCCGGGTGTTGCCGGGGGTATGGCCTTGGCGCTGTTCGGGCTGGGGATCGCAGAGTCCACACTGATGTCGCTGGTGATGTCATCCCAGGACAAATCCCTGGGCTCTACCGCCGCCCTGTTGGGGGCAATCCAGCTGTCGGTGTCGTCCAGCGCCTCCCCGCTAGCGGCCATGACGCTGCAGTACGGCCCTGCGGGCTGGGCCGTGCTTCTGGCCGCCAGCACACTGGTTGTGTGCCTGCTGACGGCCCTCAGCCTGCGTGGTGTGCAGGCAGGTTACTCGTTGGCGGGTCACTGAGGTGAGGCATGAACAACACCCTGCTGGGCGCCACTATTTGCGGCGCCATTATTCTGTTTGGCGTCTTTTACCACCTGGGCGGCTGGTTGCGCGCCAAACGGGGCAAGGCTTCGTCTGACAAGCCGCTTTGAGCACAGGACACGGGTGCTGGCAGGGAGGGTCAATCAGCCAGGCAGGCAAACACAAGACGACCTACCAGTCGTTAGCGAAACTGGCAGTAACTTGCGTTTACCTGGCCAGCCCGTTCGACCCGGGCGACACAACAATAAAACCCAAAGGGAAGGTGCCACGCGCCTTCCACGCAGTGAGACCCGCCATGACCCTCGACACCCGTATCGACTTCATCTACCTGTCCGAGCAGGACATGATTCGCGCAGGCGTGACCGACATGCCCGCCTGCGTCGACACCATGGAAACCATGTTCGGCCTGCTCTACCACGGCGACTACCGCATGGCAGGCCCGAACAGCGACTCGCACGGGGCGATGATCACCTTCCCTGAACATTCGCCGTTCCCCACCATGCCCAAACCCACCGCCGACCGCCGCATGATGGCGATGCCAGCGTACCTTGGCGGCAACTTTCAGACAGCAGGCGCCAAGTGGTACGGCTCCAATATCGCCAACCGCGAAAAAGGCCTGCCCCGTTCCATCCTGATGCTCACCCTGAATGATGCCGACACCGGCGCGCCACTGGCGCATATGTCGGCCAACCTGCTCTCGGCGTACCGCACCGGCGCCATCCCTGGCGTGGGCGCCCGCCACCTGGCCCGCAAGGATGCCAAGGTGATTGGCCTGGCCGGGCCGGGCGTGATGGGCAAGACCACGGTCGCAGCGTTCATGGCCGTATGCCCGCAAGTGGATACGCTCAAGATCAAGGGCCGTGGCCAGAAGAGCCTGGATGCGTTCGTCAGCTGGGTCAGCGCCACCTTCCCGCAGATCGTCAACGTACAGGTGGTGCAGACCCTGGAAGAAGTGGTGCGGGGCTCGGACCTGGTCAGCTACTGCAGCTCTGGTGAGGTCGGCGACCCCGCCCGCTACCCGCTGGTGAAGCGCGAGTGGGTAAAGCCGGGCGCGTTCCTGGCCATGCCAGCCCCCTGCAGCATCGACGCGGGCATGGAGCAGGCCGACGTGCGCAAGGTGGTGGACAACACCGGCCTGTACCAGGCCTGGTTCGAGGAACTGCCCAAACCTGCCCACCATCATGTCCCCCTGGTGGGTGTGCGCTTCATGGACATGATCGCCGAGGGCACCCTGCTGCCCGAGCAGGTCGAGGACATTGGCAAGATCATCGCTGGGGCAGCGCCTGGGCGCCTGAATGACGACGAAATCATCTTGATGTCCGTTGGTGGCATGCCCGTTGAAGACGTGGCGTGGGGCACCGTGGTGTACCGCAACGCCCTGGAAAAAGGCATTGGCATCAAGCTCAACCTGTGGGAACAGCCCGTTCTCAGCTAACCCTGACTCACCCATCGAAGGCACCCCCATGACCCAGATCACCAAACTGAAAACAGGCTCCAAGTTCGAAGACATGGCCAGCTACTCCCGCCTGGTGGCGGTGGACAACTGGATCTACGTTTCCAACACCGCAGGCCGCAACCCGCAGACGCAACTGATCGCCGAAGACGTCATCGAGCAGACCCACCAGGTGTTCGCCAACATCGAGAACGCCTTGGCAGCAGTCGATGCCAGCCTGGCCGATGTGGTCTGCTCCCGGGTATTCATTCAGCAGCCCGCTGATGTACCCGCGGTGATGGACGTGATTGGTCAGAAGTTTCGCGGTATCGACCCGGCCACTACCGTCACCTGCCCGCCGCTGGGTTCGACGGTGTACAAGGTGGAGCTGGAAGTGACCGCCTACCGTGGCGCCTCGCAAGCGGATGTCAGGCTGATACGCCTTGGCCAATAACCACTGACGCCAAGCTGTACCACCTCAACTTATTGCTGCGGAGTAACGCAATGCCCCCTGCCATCGACCCTGTCATCACCAGCACACGGCAACCGGACGCCACCACCGTTGTGATCATCGGCGGCGGCATCGTCGGCCTCACCGCAGCGCTGACCCTCGCCGAACGCAACATCCCGGTGGTCGTGCTGGAAAAGGGCCGCATTGCTGGCGAACAGTCCTCACGCAACCTTGGCTGGGTTCGCAAGACCAACCGCCATGCCCACGACATCCCCCTTGCGCTGGCAGCGGACCGCCTGTGGGCCGAAATGCCGCAACGGGTGGGCAGTGACGTGGGTTATCGCCAGGCCGGGATCATGTTCGTTGGCCGTGACGACACGCAGATGGGTCTGCATGAGGGCTGGCTGAAAAGCGTCGAACACCTGGGCCTGGACTCACGCTTGTTGAGCAATGCCGAGATCAGCCGGCGGGCACCGGGCGGGCGTACGCAGTGGGCAGGCGCCCTGTACACCGCGTCCGATGCCCGCGCCGAGCCGACACTGGCTGCCAGCGCCATCGCCCGAGCGGCGATGGCCAAGGGCGCCGTCATCCTCGAACACTGCGCGGTACGTACCTTGCAAACCAGTGCCGGGCGTGTGAGCGGTGTGGTGACCGAGCAGGGCGAGATCCATTGTGATCAGGTCTTGCTGGCAGGCGGCATGTGGTCGCGCAGGTTTCTCGGCAACCTGAACATCGACCTGCCAACCCTGCCATTGGTCTGTTCGATACTGCGCACCGAGCCCATGGAAGGCCCGACCGAGATTGCCGTGGGGGCTCCTGACTTCTCGTTTCGCAAACACATCGACGGGGGGTTCATCATTACCCAGCGCGGCAAGCTGGATGCATTTCTCACCCTCGACCACCTGCTGTTAGGCAGGCGTTACCTGCCACAGTTGCGAGCGCAGCGCGACTTCTTGCAGATTCGCCTGGGGAAGGCGTCAATCACCGATCTGGTAATGGCCCGCCGTTGGAAGGCCACGGATGTGACCCCGTTCGAGCGCATCAGGGTGCAGGACCCGGCTGCCAATACCTCACTCAACGATGACGCATTGCGCAACCTGAGCGCGGCGTGGCCGGTATTCCAGCAGGCGCGCATTGCCAGTGCCTGGGCCGGGACCATCGACGTCACCCCCGATTCCAACCCGGTGATCAGCGCGGTATCCAGCCTGCCCGGCCTGACCCTGGCAACGGGGTTTTCCGGGCACGGCTTCGGCACCTCGCCTGCTGCCGGGCAGCTGGCAGCAGACCTGGTCATGCAACACAGGCCGTTGATCGACCCCAGCCCATATCGCTTCGACCGCTTTCAATGAGCCCGGCTTGGCGGGCTCATCGGCTGCTCAGCCCGGCGTCTGCTCTGTACTGACCGCGGCCGCTGGCTCAGGCGCAGCGGCTTTGGGTTTTGCACGGTTGCGGCGGGCCTGGTTGAAGTGCCGCGCGGCTTGCTGCTTGGCGTGCAGCGCCTGGGCGGCGGTCACACTGCCCGCGGCCTGGCCGTTCAAGTCCAGACGCGGGGCGTTTTCCACCATGCACGCCCAGTAGCGCGTGCCTTTGCACCAGGTGGCAATACCCAGTTTGAGCTGTTCACGGGTCAGGCCGAGCAGCTCAAGGTGTTGCTCGGCATCCTTGAAGATGCCCTCTTTGAGCGGCACCTTGGGTGCAGGGTTGACCGGGAAAGCCAATGGAAAATGCTTTTGCAAAGGCCATATGGCTTCCACTGCGGGATCCTGGCGGCGCGGGGTCGCCTGGGGGGGCGATTTGCGCGGCGCCGGCTTGGGCCGGTCGGCCTTGGCCTGTTCCTTTTCTGCCCGCAGGCGGTCACGGAGCTCCGCTAGTTGTTCAAAACCCATAGTTCAGTTCACTGCTTAGAAATTGATTTCGGTGTGCAAGGATATGCCATACGCGGCTCCGGGGCACCCCAAACCGTTGCTTTAACCCGCTCTACTCTTTGCTCAGGTCGACCAATGGCACCTGACGCACCTCGGTTTCGCGCCCGCCCTGGATCTCGCTCACCTGCTGCAAAGCCTTGTCCACGGCCGTTTTGTCCGCCAACAGGCTGTAACGGATGTGGAACTGGCGCTGCTCCTTAGGGCCAATTGTCGGGACCAGATTCAGTGGCCGCTGGTAACGACGGTTGTAGGAAAAACTCGTCCCAGGCTCGAGGCCGGTGACATAGCCCTGGCCCTGGGTGTCGGTGTTCTTCCACAGCGAAAAAACCGGCAGCGTGCGGGTATTGAAGCCCACCGCAACGCCCAGGCTGCCTGCCTTGTTGTGCAACACGGTCAGGGTATCGCCCTTGGCATCGGCATACGGCACCACGTTGTAGACCGTTTCATCGTAGTCCTTGGTGGGGGCGCGGTAGGTTTGCCAGTCAGGCAGGTCGCCCTTGGCCTTGTCGTTGAACGGTGAAACCTGTTTTACCGGGGCGGCGAAACGCGCCCCCTGCTCCAGAAACGGGGTGCTGAAGTTGCTGTGGTACAGCGCCTGGTATTCCTTGGGGTAATCGCCCTGGTTGGTGAGGGTGTCGTTGATGGCAAACGCCACGCTGCCCGGTTCGGTGACTACTTCGGTCGCCACGGCAAAGTCCACCTTCTTGAACGCCTGCTCCTTCAGTTCGCCACGCAAGGTGATGGCGTACGGCGGTTTTTCGTCGATGTGCAGGGTGACCTTGCTGGCCGGGATGTTGGCAGCACGGCCATGCAGGGTCAGCAACTCACCGTTGTCGACGCCAGGGTGGCCCACCCATTCATAGCCGCAGCGGGTGACCAGTTCGTTGAAGCCTTCCAGCCAGCCCAGGCCATTGCGGCCATTGAGTTCGATGAAGGACGGGTTCACCACTTCGGTGACCGGCGAGTCCCAGCCCATGCGCACCGGGCCCACCGAGGCCTTCAGGATGTTCATGCCACGGGTGGGGACCACCGAAAGTTTCAGGGTGCCGTTGTCGATATCCACGATGCTCACGCCTTCCTGCCGGCCTCCGTGCAGGGTGCGCAGCGTAACGCTGAAGGGCTTGTCGGTTTTCACACCGAGCGACTGGCTGGTGACCTGCCAGTTCTGGGCAGCTTTGTCGGTGTCGAGCAATACGTAGTCCCAGGCCAAGGCGTGGGAAGTGGCAGACAGGGTGGTGAGCGCGACGATCAGTTTCAAAGGGGGCATGGTGGTGGCCTTTCTTGGTGTTGTGGATTGCTTATAGAGCGAAAGAAACGATTCAGCAAGTTTGCATTGGCCGCCATAGCGCTTGCTTCTACGGTTGTTCCGGGCCGCGCCATCTGCGCACGAACGCCTTGGCGTATGACGCAATACCGTGCCGTACCAACAAGGCGGTCGCGCGCGCCCGCAACAGGCGTGACTGGCCCGAAACAACCGTAGGAGCGAGCGCAGCTCGCGATGCGCCGCGCGGGCGGCGCTCGATCTC